>NZ_AMZQ01000008.1 GCF_000313615.1 Campylobacter showae CSUNSWCD
TATGACGTAAAGCAGATAAAAAAGGAAATTTCAGAACTTTTATCTATCATAGACGAGTTAAATTTACGCCTTGATATTTTTAAGTGATGGCAAATTTGACGGTTTAGATGATTGGGGATTTTGTAGATAAATTTAAATTGCAACGTAAATAAGGCAAAATTTAGTGCAAATTTGCCTCGAGATAAAAGCAGTATTTGTGGGATAGAAAGTTAAAAACGGCGTCCAGCCAAACGAAACGCCGTTTTATTGTAATATTAGAAACGTTGTCCGATAGTAAATTCAAACGTACTCGTATCGTCGCCGTCTTGCTTTTTGAGTGGTTTAGCAAAAATTAGCTGTAGCGGCCCCATAGGCGTTACCCACTCGATACCTGCGCCCGCGCTATATCTGCTGATACGTCCGTCGACATAATCCACGATGCCAGGCGCAGTTACGTTTGCGATCCTGCCGCGAATGACGCCGTAGTCAACAAACAGCACTCCGCGCATCTTTACGCGCTCTATTAGCGGGAAGCTAAGTTCTGCCGAGCTGTTAAACGACGTATCGCCGCCCGTCTCGTACCAGCTACCACTGGCGACTTTGACTTTAGGCGAGACGGTTCTGCTCTCAAATCCGCGCAGATTTCTGATACCGCCTAGATATAGTCTCTCGTTAATAGGCACCCAGCCGCGATCCCAAATTTTGCCGAAGCTTGATTTGAATCTAAAAATAAGGTCGTAATCCACCCACTCTCTGATACCTTGATACCAGTTAAAATTCGTTCTGCTCTTTAAAAATTTCTCATCGCCGCCCACACCTGCAAACTCTAGGCTAGTGCTTGCGATGATGCCCGTGCGAGGCAGGTAATAATCATCCGTGCTATTATATGTAATAGACGGTATGAGCGAGCTTTTTAAGCTCTTGCCGTCTTTGTACCCGACGGTTTTTAGCACGTCGCTAAGCCCGCTGATACGGCTTTGCTCTATGATGTAACCCAAAGACGCGCTTAGATTTCTAGTTAGTTTTCTACCTACGACGACGTTTAGACCGTATGATTTCTCGTCGTAGTTGTTCCAACTATAGTCGTTGGCATATAGCGTGCCGCCCAGGCTATATTCGCTATCAAAAAGTCGTGGATTTGTTAAACCTATCTGGCCAGATAGCTCATTATCGCTTCTATCCACGCTTATGACACCCTTCATACCGCTACCAAATACATTCGTATCCGACACGCTCGCGTTAAGTAGCAAGCCATCCGAGCTACCGTAGCCGATACCGCCGCTAATAGAGCCGGTGGAGGCCTCTTTTACTTTTACGAGCAAGTCGACCTGATTTGCTCCGACGCGCTGCTCTTCGATCTCGACCTCGTCAAAATAGCTTGTTCGCCTTAGCGCGTCTTTGCTGTCTTGCAGGTCTGTTCTACTATATAAATTTCCCTCAGTGAGGTATAACTCGCGCCTAACGACTCTATCCACGGTTCTATCGTTGCCAGAAATTTGCACGTTTCTTATGTATACTTTTTCGTCAGGCACAACCTCGTAGACGATACTTACAGTCTTGTCTTCTACGTTTTTCTCGGTTTTTGGATTTATCCTTACAAACGCATAACCCTTATCCGCTATCATATCGTCGAGCTTTTTCATATCTTGTCTTAGGCGAGCGGAGTTCATCACGTCGCCGCTTTCTAGTCTAAAGCCTTTCAAAATTTTCTCTTTATCAAGCTCTAAAAACTCAGGCGCTTCGATATCTACGCTAGATACCCTATACTGCTCGCCCTCTGTCACGTAGTAGGTCAGATCTGCCGTGTAGTTGTCCATGTAGGCGTTTAGATACGGATTTGAAACCGTCGCGTCTAGGTAGCCTTTTTGATAATATTTATCTTGGATTCTCGCAGGATCGTTTGGTAGCTCGAAAAGCTTAACCTTGCCGTCGTTTCTGCCCCACATCCAGCCCATAAATTCACGCTCTTTGTTCGCTACCACAGGCTCTACGTCATCATAATCAAAAAGCTTCGCGCCGACTAAATTTACGTTTTCTATTATGATATTTTCGCCGCGGTTTATGTTCATCGTGACAAAAAGACTGCTTTCATTGCCCGCCACCGGCTCTTTTGTTACATCTACGACCGTGTCGAAGTATCCTTTAGACTCGTAATACTGCCTGATGCGCTCTTTCGCGCGCTCGATGGCTAACTCGTCGTACATATTGCCTTGTTTGATGTTGATTAGTCCGTCGATGGCGGTTTTATCGTTAGTCACTACGCCTTTAATGTCGATACGAGCGATACTAGGTTTTTCTTTTACCGTTACGGTCACGTCGCCACCCTCGTTTTCGATGTAGATATCGTCGAAATAGCCCTGTCTAAACAGTTTCGCAATCGCCCTATCCGTGCTATCGCCGTTTAGCTCGTCGCCGACTTTTAATCCCATGATCTCCTTTGCCGTTTCTGGAGACAAATGCACGAGACCCTTAAAATTTATGGAAGTTATCTGCTGGGCATTTGCCAAAACTGCGCCCAAAAGTAGTAGAAAAACGCTTTTTTTCATTGATTTAACCTAAAAGTGATGATAAGGCTGTATAATAGCACATTTTATTTTTAAACAATATAAATTTAAAAGGCGAATTTATGAAAATCGGTATCGTAGGCCTAGGACTCATCGGCGGCTCGCTAGGTCTTAGCCTAAAAAACGAGAAACTAATCAGCTGCATTAGCGGCATGGATCTAAGCAAAGAGCACGAAAAGCAAGCCATTGAGCTCGGTCTCGTGCATGAAATTTTAACCCTTGAGCAGATGAAGCAAAAGTGCGATATGATATTTCTAGCCATCCCCGTAGAAGCCATCATAAAAATCGTCAAAGAATTTGAAGGCATCGGCAAAAACACGACTATCGTCGATCTTGGTAGCACCAAGCAAAAAATAATCGAAGCCGTGCCGGAGAGCATCAGGCAAAATTTCATCCCCGCTCACCCGATGGCCGGCACCGAGTACTCCGGCCCGACTGCCGCGTTTTCTGGGCTTTTTAAAGACGCCGTCGTGGCCATCTGCGACTTTAAAGAAAGCGGCGAGATGCACGTCAAGCGCTCGGTCGAGCTGTTTTCGCACCTAGGTATGAAGATTATTTTCATGAGCGCAGCAGAGCACGATCATCACGCCAGCGTCATCTCTCACCTACCTCACGCGATCAGCTTTTCGCTAGCTAGCAGCGTGCTAAAAAAGGAAAACAAAAAAAATATCATCGCGCTAAGCGGCACTGGATTTAACGGTATGATCAGGATCGCCAAAAGCTCGCCCGTGATGTGGACGGATATCTTTAAGCAAAACAAACACAATTTGATAAATTCGATAGACCTTTTCAAAAAAGAGCTTGACGAATGCGAAAATTTAATCAAAAACGAGAAGTGGGACGAGCTGCGAGAATGGATGGGCGAAGCTAGAAAGATACGCGAAATTTTATAAATTCGGAGGCAAATTTACCTTAAATTTATTGCTTTTTAGTAAAATCGGTCTCTTTAAGATTTAGGAGATTTTTATGAGAAGACGCGGCAATCCAAATTTGATATTTTTCGGCGTTATTATTCTGCTTTTAGTTGCGGCGATAGTTTTTTTATTTACATCAAAAACATTTGAGCGCGAAGCCCCAAACATCGCCATCTCAGATCAAATTTACTGGAACTTAACCTCGCCTCTACCGATCAAAATCACCGACGAAGGCGGCGTGAAATCAGTTAAAATTTCACTCGTAGATGAAAAAGGCAGCGTAAATTTGCTAACTCAAAAATTTGAAGCGCCGTCTGAAATCGTCGATTTAAATTTAACCTTTCCTAAAACGGGATTTGGCGCACAAAAAGATATCTATAACATCGTAATCGAGGCCACCGATACTAGCAAATGGGGATTTTTCCTTGGCAACACGCAAAAAAAAGAAGTTAAAATCACCGTCGATAACAAAAAACCCGACGTAAACATCCTCAACCACTCATACGCCATCACAAAAGGCGGTAGCGCGACGGTCGTGTTTAAGGCGACTGACGAGATGCTAAAAGAGGTCTATATCGAGACGAACTATGGCAAGAAATTTATCCCGAGCAAATTCGTAAAAGAGGGCTACTACGCTTCTTTAGTAGCCTGGCCGGCGCAGCAAGGCTCGTTTAGCGCCGACGTCGTGGCGCTTGATGCGGCGGGAAATATAACCAAAAGCAAGATAAGATTTTTCTACCAAGATAAAAAATACCGCATCTCAAAGATAAAACTAGACGGCCAAAGTAGATTTTTAAACGAAAAAATCCCCGAGCTAGCGCAGCAATACGCTAAAAACTACGACGCTATGAGCAATCTGGAAAAAATGAAATTCGTAAATGAAAATCTCCGCGAGGCAAATGAGAAAATAATCTCGCAAATCGCCGCAAAAGTCGAAATAGACGCGGCGGAAAACTTTAGCGTAAATAAATTTTACCCGCTAAAAAACGGCAAAGCGGTAGCGAGCTTCGGCGACCACAGATATTATACCTTTGAGGATAAAGACGTCAGCGAAAGCTGGCACATGGGCATCGACCTAGCCTCGACGCAAAAAGCCGACATCGTCGCCAACAACGACGGCACGGTCGAATTTGCCGCGGATAACGGTATCTATGGGCGCAATATCCTGATAAATCACGGATTCGGGCTATTTTCGCTCTACGGACACTGCAGCTCGCTAAACGTCAAAGCCGGCGACTCGGTCAAGGCGGGCGACGTCATCGCAAACACTGGCGTTACGGGTCTAGCGATGGGCGATCACTTGCACTTTGGCATGCTAGTACAAGGCATAGAAGTGCGCCCGGAGGAGTGGATGGATAACGGCTGGATGAAGGATAACGTCACGGACGTTTTGAGCGCAGCTAAAAAAATGGTCGAATAAATTTGCCGTTTTGTTGTAAATTTGTTGTATAATGGCAAGAATAAAAAAAATAAGGGCGAAAATTTGAAACAAACAACTATAAGATCAACCGTAGAAGGCGTTGGTATCGGGCTTCACAAGGGCGAACCGATAAAAATCACGCTTGAACCGCTCGGGGCAAATTCGGGAATAATATTTTACAGAAAAGACCTCGGAGTGAGCTTTAAGGCGGAGCCGAAAAACGTAATAAACACCCAAATGGCTACCGTTATCGGCGGCAAAGAGGGCTACATCTCAACGATCGAGCACCTCCTTAGCGCGATAAACGGCTGCGGCATCGACAATATCCGCATAGTCCTAGATGCCAACGAAGTGCCGGTAATGGACGGCTCGGCGATAAGCTACTGCATGATGCTGGATGAAGCCGGCACGGCTGAGCTAGAAGCAGATAAAAAAGTAATCGTAATCAAGCGCCCGGTAGAAGTAAACAAAAACGGAAAATTCGCCAGAGTAACGCCGTCAAATAACCCGAAATTCGACTTTACTATCAAATTTGCCCACCCGATAATCGGCGAGCAAAACTACGTGTTTGAGTTTAGCAAACAGGCATACATCGAGGAGATCGCGCGCGCTAGGACGTTTGGATTTTTAAAAGACGTGCAGATGCTAAGAGCGCAAAATTTAGCCCTCGGCGGTAGCCTAGATAACGCCGTGGTTATCGACGATAATAAAATTTTAAATCCTGAAGGTCTACGCTTTGAAAACGAATTCGTTCGCCATAAAATTTTAGACGCAATCGGCGATCTAAGCTTGATGGGCGCGCCATTGATGGCTGATTATACAAGCTTTGCGGGCAGTCACGAGCTAAATCACGAACTAACCCTAGCTATCCTAAGCGACGATAAAAACTACGAGATTATCACGCTAAAAGGCGATTTCGCGCGCGAGTATCAAAAGGTATTTGCATAAAAAATATCCAAATTTTAGTTATCGCTCTTAGCTCGCCGCTAATCGTCGGTATTTATGACGAAAACGGCGAGCTTTTAGAGCAAATTTCTAGCGAAGAAAAATCCGACGTCTCCCTCGTAAAAATAATGGACGAGGTTTTAAACGACGGCAAATTTAACCTAAAAAAAATCATCTACGCAAACGGCCCTGGTAGCTTTATGGGCGTAAAAGTCGCTTACGTTGTTTTAAAGACGATTAGTATAGTAAAAGAGTGCGAATTTTACGCAGTTAGCGGCTTTGAGCTTAACGGCGGCGCGCCGATACGGGCGAATAAAAATTTAAGTTTCGTAGATACGCCCGATGGCGTCAAACTGCAAAAAGCAGAGGCCGGCGAATTTAGCTTGCCGCAAAATTTAGCCGTTTTAAATCTAAATTTAGATACCCTACCAAATTACGTTATTCAAGCCGTTTAGGAGATTTCTTGCAAATTTTAGTTCCAGCCACAAGCGCAAACATAGGTCCCGGCTTTGACGCCTTGGGTCTTGCCTTAGAGTTGCACAATACAGTCGAGATAACGAGGGCAAATTTCGCCTCAGTGAGCATTTTAGGCGAAGGTAAAGACAACGCGCTTCTTAAGAAAAACAACATTTTTTTATCTATTTTCAATGAAATTTACGTCAAACTAACGGGCAAAAAAGATACTTTTCGCATGATTTTTACCAATCAAATTCCCTTCTCTCGCGGCCTTGGTAGCTCCTCTGCGGTTATCACTTCAGCCATCGCGGCAGCTTACGCGGCGGCAGGTTTTAAGGCGGATAAAAGCGTTATTTTAAACCAAGCTCTAGTTTACGAAAACCACCCGGACAACATAGCTCCTGCGACGCTTGGTGGTTTTGTGAGCTCGGTCGTTGAAAACGGCAAGGTAAAATCTCTAAAAAAACCTTTAAGCGCCGATATAAAAGCCGTCGTCGTGATACCAAATAAGCCAATGAGCACGAAGGAATCGCGCGCCAAGCTACCTAAAAATTTCACGATGAGCGAGTGCGTTAGCAACCTCTCTCACGCCGCATTTCTCACGGCTTGTTTTTTTAGCGAAAGTTATGAGCTTTTAAGGACGGCGGCAAAAGACGTCATGCACGAACAAATCCGCATGCAAAACCTGCCAGAGCTCTTTGAAGTGCGCAAGATAGCCTACGAAAACGGCGCTCTTTTAAGCACGCTTTCAGGCAGCGGATCTAGCTTTTTAAACATCGTTTACGCGGACGATGCAGCAAATTTAAAACAAAAACTGCAAGATAAATTTAAAAGCTTTCGGGTTGAAATTTTTGATTTCGACAACGACGGGATAAAAATCCTACAAAGCTAAAAAAAAGCTAAAAGAAGTTATAATAATGGCTCAAAAATTTATCCCTATCAGGACGTGCGTGGTCTGCAAAAAGCGCTTTGAGCAGCAAATTTTGCGTAGATACAGACTGATAAATTCCTCGCTATTTTTCGGAAACGGAAACGGACGCAGCTTTTATCTTTGCGAGGAATGTCTAAAAAAAGACGAGAAAATTTTAAGAAAATCGCTCGGAAGAGTCGCAGGCAACTTTATCGCGACGCTACAAAACGAGCAAAATTTAAAGGAGATACTCTTAAATGGGGACTGTTCGAATTTCAGAGATAGCAAATGAGCTCGGCTACAATAGCAAAGAGGTTTTAGAAAAGGCTATTGAGCTTGGGCTAAAGGTCAAAACGCACTCAAGCGGCGTTAGTCCTGAAGAAGCGGCGGCGCTATACACCTACATCCAAACCGGCGAGATCCCCGAAGCTCTCAAGCAAAAACCCGAAAAGAAAAAACCGACCGTAAAAAAAGCGGAAGCCAAAGAGGGTAAAGAGGAAAAAGAAAGCAAGCCAAAAGAGGCTAAAAAACCAAGCGCTGCAAAAGAAGAAAAGCCTTTGCCCAAAGAAAAAGTAGAAACAAAAAATGACGAAAAATCTGAAAAAGAACAAAAAATAGCCGCTCAAAAACCTGCAGAAAAAGCGCCTGAGCCAAAAGCCCCAACAGCGTCTAAGGAGGAACCAAAAGCTCAACCTGCCGATGTCGAGCCAGCCAAACCAAAAGAGAGTTTAGCTGACGTTAGTTTACAAAAAAGGCGTGGCCTAGTCATCGTAAAAAAGAAAAAAGACGAGCAACCTGCGCCTA
This sequence comes from Campylobacter showae CSUNSWCD, assembly GCF_000313615.1. Lineage (NCBI taxonomy): Bacteria > Pseudomonadati > Campylobacterota > Epsilonproteobacteria > Campylobacterales > Campylobacteraceae > Campylobacter > Campylobacter showae. The sequence goes on from NZ_AMZQ01000008.1 coordinate 7,993, forward strand.
TGGCGAGCGAGAGAAAAGAGCCTGCACCGGCGCTAAATTTGGAAAATATGTTTAAATTTAGCGACGAAAAGATCGAGCGCAAAAAGAAAAAAGAGAAAAAACCGGTCATAGCAACCAAAAAAGACGGCGCTACAAAGATGGATCTGCTCGGCGACCGCGATATGGCCGACATCGTCATAGACGATGAGGACGTGGTTATATTGCCTGATTTTTCCGTACGAACGCAAACTCCAGAACCTCAAAAAATAAAACAACCGGCAAATACGGGCTACAAACCGGTACTAAATACATCGGTAAGTTCATTTTTAGAGCAAGGTACTGCGCGCAGGCCTCGTAAAAAGCACAAAAAATCGCAACGCGCCGACCATAACGGCGAGGCGGTAACCTATGTCGAAATACCAAAAGAGATCCGCCTATACGAATTTGCCGACAAGATCAACAAGCAGCCTAGCGAAATCATCGGCAAGCTCTTTATGCTCGGCATGATGACGACTAAAAACGACTTCCTGGACGAGGATGCGATAGAGATTTTGGCTGATGAGTTTGGCATAGAGGTAAACATCGTCGATACGCAAGAAGCATTTGACTACGTTAAGGCTTACGACGAAGAAGAGGAGCAGCTAGACGATGCAAATTTAACCGTCCGCGCTCCTGTTATCACCATCATGGGTCACGTCGATCACGGCAAAACATCGCTACTAGACTACATCAGAAGCTCGCGCGTAGCAGCTGGCGAAGCAGGCGGCATCACGCAGCACGTAGGCGCCTATATGGTAAATAAAAACGGCAAAAACATTACCTTTATCGATACTCCGGGCCACGAAGCCTTCACGGCTATGCGCGCAAGAGGCGCCAAGATCACCGATATCGTCATCATCGTGGTCGCAGCCGACGACGGCGTAAAACCGCAAACAAAAGAGGCCGTGAGTCATGCAAAAGCCGCCGGCGTACCGATCATCATCGCGATAAACAAGATGGACAAAGAGGCTGCAAACCCAGACAAAGTAAAAAGCGAGCTAGCTGAGCTAGATATCTTATCCACCGACTGGGGCGGTACGTACGAGTTCGTACCTATCTCTGCAAAGATGGGCACGGGCATAGACGATCTACTAGAGATCGTACTCTTGCAGGCTGAAATTTTAGAGCTAAAAGCAAACGCGAAGGCAAACGCCAAAGCCGCTATAATAGAAAGCTCGCAGCAAAAAGGCCGCGGTCCAGTTGCTACGGTTATAGTAGAAAACGGCACTCTAAGAGTCGGCGATATCGTGGTCGCAGGCGTCGCATACGGTAAAATAAGAACGATAACCGACGACCAAGGTAAAATTTTAAAAGAGATAAAACCTGGCGAATGCGGCGTTATAATGGGCCTTAGCGAGATTCCAGAAGCTGGCGAAACGCTAATAAGCGTCAAAACCGATAAAGAAGCCCGCGAATATGCACAGAAAAAAGCTGAATATCTACGCCAAAAAGAGCTCAGCAAGACTACCAAAGTAAGCCTAGAAGAGCTTAGCGAGAAGATCGCCGAGGGCGAGCTAAAATCGCTCCCTGTCATCGTAAAAGCCGACGTGGGCGGTTCGCTAGAAGCTATCAAGGCGAGCCTAGAAAAGCTTCGCAACGACGAGATAAAAGTAAATATCATCCACTCGGGCGTGGGCGGCATCACACAAAGCGACGTGGAGCTAGCCAGAGCGAGCGAAAACTCCGTAATTTTAGGCTTTAACATTAGGCCTACCGGCGAAGTGAAAGAAAAAGCCAAAGAAAGCGGCGTCGAGATCAAAACCTACAACGTCATCTATAACCTAATTGACGACGTCAAAGCGATCCTAAGTGGCCTAATGTCGCCTGTAATCCACGAGGAGCAGCTCGGACAAGCCCAAGTACGCCAGGTCATCAACGTTCCTAAGGTAGGTGCGATCGCAGGCTGCATGGTGACGGAGGGCACGATAAACCGCGGCGCGAAAATTCGCCTAATCAGAAACGGCGTGGTCGTACACGAGGGCACCGTAAGCTCGCTAAAACGTTTCAAGGACGACGTGAGAGAGGTAGCGCGCGGCTTTGAGTGCGGCGTAGGTATTGACGGCTATAACGACATCAGAGAAGGCGACTACATCGAGAGCTTTAAAGAGGTAGAGGAGCAAGCCAGCCTATGAACCCCTCGGAGATAAAGCGCCTGCGCACGCAAAGCGTACTAAAAGAGCTACTACCCGAAGCCCTATCTACGCTTGAAGACGAGCTTTTACGCGGACTTTGCGTGACCGACGTCGAGTGTAAAAAAGGCAGGTACGACGCATTCGTATATCTTGATAAAATGATGTTTGACGAGCGCGAGCAGGCCTATATACTAGACCGCCTAAAGCGCGTATCAAAGCACCTGCAAAACCACTGCATGGCGGCTGAGGGCTGGTATAGAGCGCCGAATTTTCACTTTAAATTTGACGACAGGCTCGAGTATCAAAACCATATGGACGATTTGTTTGAAAAAATCTCAGAGGATCTAAACAAAAATGCAAAATCTTGAAAATCTGATCTCGCAGTGCGGCGTGCAGCTCTATGACGTCGAGGTCGCGAACGAAAACGGCAGAGCGATTTATAGAATCTACATCGCAAAACCGGGCGGCGTAAATTTAGACGACTGCGAAAAGGTCTCGCGTTTGCTTTCGCCGATATTTGACGTCGAGCCGCCGCTTAGCGGAGACTACGTGCTAGAGGTTAGCTCGCCGGGCCTAGAGCGAAAGCTAGAAAAACCGAGCCATTTTATATCAAGCGTCGGCGAACTGGCTAAAATTTCAGCCGAAGTAGACGGCGAAAACAAAAAACTAAAAGGCAAAATTTTATCCGTCGATGATGAAGAAATCTCGTTTGAAAGCGAAGGTCAAATTTTAAAAATAAAAATCGCGAATATAAAAAAGGCAAAAACCTATATCGAGTGGTAAGCCGCAAATTTAAAGGCTCAAATTTATTGAGTTAAATTTTACAAATTTGAGCTCTTTAAATTTACATTTCCAGGCTTAAACATACCACAGTCAAATCTCTCAAATTTAACCTCAAATTTACAAACTGCCTCCGCGTAAATTTAAAATTTCCACGGAAAGCATAAAAATAATAGCGCAAATTTACGCGATTATACCCGCCTATTCTCAAGAGCGCGCAGCGTAAATTTAATACCCGACTAGCAAAACATAAGCTAACTTTGGCTATAATCCCTAAATTTTTTAAAAAGTAGGAACCATGAGCTTTTTAGATATTTTTTCCAAAATAAGAAAGCAACAATCCACTCCTAGCGAGGCTCCGGCGCACTGGATCAAATGCGACAGCTGTCACTCGCTGATGTATTACAAAGAGGTCGAAGCAAATTTTAACGTCTGTCCAAAGTGCGGTTTTCACATGAGATTAGCCGCCGATAAGAGGATAGCGATGATCTGCGACGAGGGCAGTTTCGTCGAGCTTGATACCAAACTAAAGCCCGTCGATCCGATCAAATTCGTCGATAAAAAATCCTATAAAAAACGCATAAGCGAAAACGAGGAAAAAACGGGCAGAAGCTCGGCCGTGATCTGCGGCGAGGCCAAGATCGACGGCATGAACGTGCAGCTGGCGGTTTTTGATTTTAGCTTTATGGGCGGGTCTTTAGGCTCGGTAGAGGGCGAAAAGATCGTGCGCGCCGTAAAAAGATCGCTCGATAAAAAACAGCCTCTCATCATCGTTTCGGCTTCGGGCGGAGCGAGGATGCAGGAGAGTACGTTTTCGTTGATGCAGATGTCAAAAACTTCCGCCGCGCTAAAGCTGCTTGACGAGGCTAAGGTGCCCTATATATCGGTTCTAACCGATCCTACGATGGGCGGAGTTAGTGCGTCTTTTGCGTGGCTGGGCGACGTCATCATCGCAGAGCCGGGCGCTCTCATCGGCTTTGCCGGACAGCGCGTTATCAAACAAACCATCGGAGCCGATCTGCCTGAGGGCTTTCAAAGATCTGAGTTTTTGCTAGAGCACGGGCTGATCGATGCCATAGTCGAGCGAAAAGAGCATAAGCAGTTTTTAAGCGATATGATAAGGCTGCTCTCAAACAACCCGGCCTATGCCGCTAAGCAGCCTAGCGCTCAAAACTTGAACGACGAGGAATAAATTTGGAAATTTCCGTGTTTTGCATTCAAAAATCAAAACGTGAAAATTTTGAAAACGAGATCAAAGAGTACGCGAAGATGTCGTCAAAATTTGCCAAAATTTCAGACGTCGTTATATTTAACGACAAGATTGCCAAAGCCCAAAGCAAGGGGCGAGAAGAGGCACTAAAAGCCTACGACGAGGTTTATGAACCAAATTTAAACGGCTTTTGCGTGGCGCTTGACGAAGTAGGTCGCGAATTTAACAGCGAAGAGTTTGCCAAACTCATCTCGGATAAGGCTCAAATTTCGTTTTTTATCGGCGGAGCTTACGGGCTGAGCCAAAATTTTAAACAAAAAACCGACGCCGTCGTTAGCCTCAGCCGCATGACGATGGCGCACAAGATCGCCAAACTTATGCTTCACGAGCAGATTTTCAGAGCTCTTTGCATAAACGCGAACCACCCATACCACAAATAAAGGAAAAAAATGCGCAAAAGCGACCTGGAGCAGTTTAAGGCACTTTTACTGGAGCGAAAAGCACAGATAACTAAAAATATTTTAGACTCGTCAAACGAGATGGCAGGGCTACGCCAAAGTGGCGTTAGCGACGAGTTTGATATCGCCTCCGTAAACGCCGATCAGCTCATAGAGCAATCAGTCAGCGCTCAGCAAAGACAAGAACTAGCCGAGATCGATGTCTCGCTGCGAAAGATCGCCGACAAAACCTACGGCATCTGCGAGATGTGCGAGGAAGATATCGGACTGGCGCGTTTGCGCGTCAAACCGCACGCAAAATACTGCATCACCTGCCGTGAGATAGTGGAAAAAACCGCAAAATAGGGGTACGCCATGCAAATCAAACGTTTTATAGCTTGCGCCGTGCTTTATCTGGTCGTAGTCGGCGCGATCGTTTATCTTTTTGAGGGCGGCTCTTACGAGCTTCATCTTAAATTTGCCTTTTTAGGCAGCGACATCGAGTATACGTTAAATTTACCAATCGCCGTCTGGATGATACTACCGCCTGCGATTTTGACGATATTTTGCGTGCTTCACATGGCCTATCACGGGTTTAAATTTTACGCCTTTAAACGCAAAATTTCACACGATGAGAAATTTTATAGAGATCTAGGTAAGGAAATTTTGCTAGGACTTGATACAAACAAAGACTTTAAAACGAACTTTTATAAAGTCCCGTCCCAGATAGCCAGAGTCCTCTCGCCGTGGGATAGATACAAGGAAGCAAATATCGAGGGCGAGGAGCTACAAAACGTCCTAGACACGGTGCGCACGGTCAAAAACGGCGAAGTCGCCGACCTAAAGAAATTTAAGCTGCCTAAGGACAATCCGCTCTTTATCAAAAACGAGCTAAACAAAATAGCAAATTTGGACGGATACTATCTAGAAACGCTTAAAAAACCTATGGGCGATCAGGGTGAAATAGTCCGCGAAGCAAGGAAAAAGCTAATAAATTTAGGCTCGCTCGCCGATATCAAAAAATTTGCTCCAGATCTGGACGAAAAAGAGATCATGACTCTTATCGCCCGCTTTGCCAAAGACGAGATTAATTTGAGCAACGACGAGATTTTGGAGCTGTTAAATTCGGATAAAATTTCAAAAGACAGCTTTGGTATCAGCGCCGCGACGCTAAAAAGCAAAATCGCTCCGGACGCCGTCATCGGCATATTCGAGCGCCTCAAAAACGAACGCCAAGAGGCGCAGGAAGCATACGTCTATCTGCTGTTTGAGTTTGAGATGCTCGAGCGCGCGCAGGAAGTTTTGTCGGGCCTTGAAGCCGGCGAATATCAAAATTTCCGCACCCTGCTCTACCTCAGACAAAACGGCAAAAACGTCCCGACCGATCTATTTTTCAAGCACGCCCATTGCTGATAGATTTTTCAAAAAAGCCGCTTTTTCTAGCTCCGTTAGCAGGCTTTTCGGACCTGCCGCTTAGAAGCGTGGTCAAGCAGTTTGGCTGCGACGTGACTGTAAGCGAGATGATAAGCGCAAACGCCCTAGTTTACGAAGGTAGTAAAACGCTTGAGATGCTCAAAAAATCGTCTCTTGAAACACCATATATCGTGCAGATCGCTGGAAGCGACGCAGACATCGTAAAAAAAGCGGTTGAGATTTTAAACGGTATCGAGGGTATCGACGGCATCGATCTAAACTGCGGCTGCCCCGTACCAAAAGTCGTCAAACAGTCCGCAGGCTCGGCACTGTTAAAAGATATCTCAAATCTAAAACGCATCGTAGAAACCATCAAAAAAACCTCAAACAAGCAAATGACTAGCGTCAAACTACGCCTAGGTTTTGATGAGAAAATCCCTGAAATTTTAGCCATCGCCGCGCAGGATGCCGGAGCGGACTACATCGCATTTCACGGGCGCACGAGAGCGGGCGGCTACACGGCCGCGGTAGATTACGCCGCGATAGGCCGAGCTAAAGAGGCGGTAAGCATCCCAGTCATCGCAAACGGCGACATCTCGCCGGAAAATGCTGCCCAGGTGTTAAATTTAACCAACGCCGACGCGCTAATGATAGGACGCGCCTGCATCGGCAAGCCGTGGGTTTTCCACGAGATCAAAACGGGCGAGAGTATTGACGCGGCGACGAAAAAGGCGATCATCTTGGCGCATTTTGACGCGATGATTGAGCACTACGGCGAGCACGGAGCGGCGATCTTTCGCAAGCACCTACACCGCTACTCCAAAGGCATCGATGGCGCCAGCGCCTTTCGCGACGAGATAAATCACATCGCTGAGCCAAGCATCCTGCGCCAAAAAATCCAAACATTTTTCTAACCATGCAAGGCTACATCCTGCACACGCAAAAAGTGCGCGACGAGGACCTGCTCGTCTACATCCTCACGCCCTCGCTGCTAGTCAAATCCTACCGCTTCTACGGCGCGCGCCACTCAAACGTCCTGCAAGGCTACAAGATCGACTTCGAGCTCGAAGGCGGCGAAAACTTCCTCCCGCACCTGCGCAGCGTCCTACACCTAGGCTACCGCTGGCTACTCTCGCGCGAGCGACTGCTCGTGTGGCAGCAGTTTATGCGCCTACTCTACGCGCACCTGCGAGACGTCGAGCAGATAGACGAGGTGTACTTTCGCGAGCTCGAGCTTTGCGCCTCGCGCTTTGACAGAGGCGCTCCCAAACGCCTACTCATCGAGAGCTACGTGCGCATTTTAGAGGCTGAGGGCAGGCTACATGACGAGCTTTTTTGCTTTATCTGCGACGAACCCGTGGAGGATAGCGTGGCGATAGCCAGGAGCTTTTTACCCGCTCACGAGCACTGCGCCACGCAAAAGGGTTTTGAGATAGAAAAGATAAAAATGCTCTTTAGTGAACGCTCTACGTTGCTGCTTGACGATGACGAGATAGACGCGCTCTACTCTATTTTGCTTCAGGGGCTTTGATCAAATTTGGCGTTTCAAATTTGACTTGCCAGAGTTTGCTTTTAAATTTAACCCGCTCAAATTTTATGCGGACGGATCTCGCCGCGCCCTGCTCCCGATATCTTAAATTTATCGGCTCAAATTTCATCAAATTTACCGCCTCTTTACCAGCTTTTAGTTAAAATTTCGCAAATTTGACTTAAGGGATAAATTGAAGAAATTCGCACTCGGCTTTACCGCTCTTTTCCTTGCCGTTTTCGTAAATTTCCTTTACGAAAAGCTGTCTCGCCCTACTCATTTTACCGTCACTCCCAATACTAAAATAGACCTAAACTCCGAGCTAGCCAAATACGTAACGCAAGAGGAGATAGACGACTTTGGTTTTAGATACTGGGATATAGACGAATACGAGGAAAACAACGCCACCCTTAACGCTTTAAGAAATTTGCTGAGGCTAAAAGATACGGATAAGATTTTAAATTTTATGACAAGAAACGGGCTTAGCGCCGACGTAAAGATGAAGGCAGGCACGACGCCGCTGATGTACGCTAGCTTTTACGACGACGAAACCACAGCAAAAAGACTCATGGAGATGGGCGCGGACGCTCATGCGAAAGATAACTACAAACTCTCGCCCCTGGCCTACGCCATAGAAAACAACTCTACAAAGACCGTTAAGCTCTTACTTGATAGCGGGGTTAAATTTAGCAATAAAGAAAAAATTCAAAGATATTTAAAAGCGCCCCAAAACGATAGGATAAAAAGCTTGACTATAGACGGAGATAATATATTTGTAGAGTACGAAGTAAAATACGGTCAGAAAAACGAAGGCTCAAAAGGCTGGATATTGCCTTTTGATTATATTACCTTTGGCAACTTTACCGAGATGCTACAAATACTATTTAGTATGGGTATTTTGACGAGAACGGCAACTATTTTAAAGATATGGAATATATGCCAAACTACGAACCTATGCTAAATTTACTACTAGACAACAACGTTTCGGGGCAACCTACTAGCGAGGAGTTGAAAGAGGCGTATAAAAAGTGCCATGATACTTATATATGGTATAAAATAAGATGGATAGACGAAGAAAATATAAATAAAAAAAGGCCATTTTATGTAGATATGCCAATAAAAAATTTAGAAAAATATTGCACCGAGCCTGATGGAACCTTTCAAGACGTACGAACATTTATGTCGTGGACAAACGAGCAAAAAAAGATGGATGCAATAATACGCATAGGAGATACGGCTAAGGTGATCTATATCGACGCCAACATAAGTAGTCAAGACAAAGAAAAATTAATATCTAATAAACTAATCCAAAAATTAAGGAGCAAAGATGCCGCAGAGCGACGATGATAGATCGCTATATAGCGCAGTGAAGGGCGTCGGACAAATTTGCTCCGACCGGCAAAAGTCAAATTTGACCGAAAGAGCGGTCAAATTTAAGCTAAATTTGACGAGTCCTCACTCCTCGTCGGTCAAATTTTGTGCCCCGGCGGCGAAAAACGTATCGCTGTGGATATTTTCAAATGCGGCCTTTAGCGAGATGAAAAGCTTTGGATTTTGCTTTTCCAAATTTGCCAAAAGCTCTTTGGTTTCGGCTCTAGCGTGAGGCATCTTGATATCAAATCGCATCGCAGGACACGCCTCGTCGCCGATAACCGTAAGTCCGTTTCGCACGGCGTTTTCGCGTAGTTGCCTTTCGCGCACGAATATAAACGGCCTGATAACCTCGATACCGTTTGCCGCGACGTATTTTGGAGCAAGCGTTCGTAGCGCGCCGTTATAGGTAAAATTCATAAAAAAGCTCTCGACCGCGTCATCGAGGTGATGGGCGATGGCTAGCTTGTTAAAGCCGTGCTCAAGCGCGTAGGTGTAGAGATAGCCGCGCCTCATACGCGAGAAAAAGCTGCAAAAGCTGGAGTTTTTGCGGATCTTGTCCTTAGATATCTCAAAGATCGAGCTGTCGATCACGTCGTGCTCGATGCCGTGCTCGGCGCAGTGGCGCGTGAGGTAGGCGTAGTCCTCGCCCATACCGTAGCTTAGCGTCACAGCCTTAAACTCAAATTTTTCGGGCGTGACGTTTTGCATGTGTTTTAGTACGTGCGCGAGCGCGAGGCTGTCCTTGCCGCCGCTAAGACCGAGCAAAATTTTATCCCCGCCGCACACCATGCGGTATCTGGCGTTGGTCTGCCCAACCTGGCGCAGCAGCCGCTTGCTAAGCTCTATCATAGACGTTCAATCATCGCGAGCATGAACTGCGCGCTGACGTTTGCCGAGTCTTGCAAAAATTTATCGAAGTCAAACTCCGCACTGCCGCCCGCCTCGTCGCTGATCGCGCGAAGCACGAAAAACGGCACGCCCAAACTCTCGCAAACTAACGCCACGCTAGCGCCCTCCATCTCGGCCGCGTCGGCTTTGAAGGTTGCTTTGAGCCACTCTTTTTTCGCATTGTCGCAGATAAACTGATCGCCCGTTGCTATGACGCCGCCTTTTAGCACGATGCCTTTTTCGGCCGCTACGCTAGATGCTAGCGCGTTTAGAGCGTCGTCGCTTTTGATAAAGATACTAGTCTCAGGCACATACCCGTAAGGGTGCCCAAACGCCGTGATATCGACGTCGTGCTGCACTAGGCTAGTCGCATAAAGCATATCGCCGATTTTCAAATTTGGATTTAGCGCGCCTGCAACGCCGGTAAAAAGTAGCTTTCGGGCGCCAAATTTCTCTATCATCGCGCTTGCGGTTAGAGCGGCATTTACCTTGCCGATCTTCGAGTAGGCGACCACAAGCTCTTTGCCGCCGAAATTTGCGAGGTAAAATACGTTATTTGCGTGCTTAACCTCTTTGTAGTCCTTGATGCGCTCAAGCAGAGGAGCGACCTCCTCGCGCATCGCGCCTAAGATCGCTATCATTTAAGCTCCTTTAAAAGCTCGTCAAGGCTGCTAAGATCGGTGATACTAAAGGTCGGCTTTTCAGTGATTTTTTTGTTAATGCCTTTTAGCACGCTACCGCCAAACTCCACGAAAATATCAACCTCGTTTTCGATGCTTTTGATGCTTTGCTTGTATAAAACGGGGCTAACGAGCTGAGCTTTTAGCAAATTTAGCGCTTCGTCTTTCGAGCCATAAGCCTTCGCCGAGGCATTTGAAACGACTGGGGCAAATTTAGCGGCTAATGCCGGCTCTAACTGCGCCGTTAGCCTCTCGCTCGCATTTTTCAAAAGCGGGCAGTGGCTGATGACGGACATATTTAGAGGCAGTACGCGCTTAGCGCCCGCTTCTTTAAACGCGGACTCAAATTTGGCGATATCGTCTTTTAGTCCCGCGATCACGATCTGACCGTCGCAGTTGTAGTTAGCTGCGTAAATTTGATGGCCGTCTGCTTGAGCGTTTTTGCAAATTTGCTCTACCGTCTCGTCGCTAAGACCCAAAATAACGCTCATCGTCACGTCTTTGCCAGCACAGTCCTCTTGCATAAATTTACCGCGTAAATTTACGATCCTAAGTGCATCAACAAAATCAAACGCGCCGCTAACCGCAAGCGCGCTAAACTCGCCCAAAGAGTGACCTAGCGCGAAGCTTGGCTCCAAATTTACGCTTTGCTTTAAAGCAAGATAGCACATAAGCGAATTTAAAACAATGGCGGGCTGAGTAAATTCGCTCCTGTTTATAAGGTCGTTTTCGTTAAAAAGTAGATTTGAAAAGTCGATTTTTAGGCTATCGCTCGCATTTTGCAAAAGCTCGGCGGCCGGGCGGAAATTTTCGTAAATTTCCTTACCCATGCCGATACTTTGCGAGCCTTGTCCCGGAAATATAAACGCCGCTATCATCTAGGTACTCTTAGTGGCAACCGCATCCGCCGTCATCGTGGTGATGACCGTGCCCGCCGCAGCAACCGCCTTCTTTGTGCTCATGATGGCCGTGACCTCCGCAACAACCGCCTTCGCCGTGATGATGGTCGTGATCATGTCCGCCGCAACCGCATGTATGCGCGCCGCCTACCATGCCGGTAGCTATCTCGTCCTCTGTAGCATCGCGTTTGTCGAAAATTTGAACCTTAAACTCCAAATCTTTGCCTGCGTAAGGGTGGTTAAAATCAACCGTCACGTCATCCTCGCCGATAGATTTTACTATCACGCGTACGCTCTCTCCGTGCTCGCCTTGACCGAAAAGCTCCATGCCCTCTTTTAGCTCGATACCTGCAAATTGCTCTTTGGGTAGCATCTGAACGGCGCTAGAGTCGTACTCGCCGCAAGCCAGCGCAGCCGGGATAACGATAACCTTTGTTTCGCCCTTTTCTAGTTTAGCGACCTCTTCTTCTAGTTTCTCGATGATGTGTCCGCGACCTGTTAAAAAGGAAATTTCTTGCCCAACCTGCATATTAGACTCTAAAATTTCGCCCGTTTTTGCATCTTTTAGCTCATAAAACATAGCTATAACTTGTTCTTTCACGTTCTTCTCCTATTTATGAAAATAACGTGATTATATCGTTAAATTTATTAAATATAGTTTTAGTTTCGGGTAGGTGCGGCTTTGGCTTCTTTGCTGTCCGGATAGCCTAGTTTTAGCGCTTTGTAAAATTTATTAGCACTTGCCGTGTCTTTTATCTTATCAAAGCTAATAGCAGTGTGATAAAGAAGCTTTGGCGTATACTCGGCCTTGTCGTAGAGCTGGATACTTTGCTGGTAGTATTTTATGGCGTTGTTGTAAGCTTTTTGCTGATACGCTATCTCGCCGAGATAAAAATTCGCCATCGCAGGTTTATGGTCTTTACTTAAAAGATATTCGTATCTAGCCTTTGCATCGTCAAGCTTGCCTGCGTCAAATAGCTTTTTGGCCTCACTTGCTACGTCTTGATTTTTTTGTTTGGTAAAATCAACCTTTGGAGTTTGCGACTCGAAAGCGGCTGGGCTGCTACTAGCTACCGGCTTGTCTTCATCGTTTTTTTTTGTGGTAGCAGGCGCGGCATTGCTCTTGTCTATCAAAGCACCCATATCTTTAAGGGCTTTGGTGATTTTAGCGTTGTTAGCCTCTTGTATTTTTCGGCTTTCTTCTACGTATTTTTTAAGCTCGTCAAAATCGCTTTTTGCGGTAGAATTTCCGTCGTTTCCTTCAAGATCGCTTAGTCTTTTTTCTATCCTAGATATTCTCGAGTTTAGTCCGTCTAGCACGCTTTGTAAACCCTCTAAGCGCTCTTGTATAGTATTTAAATTTGATTCGACATCACCCATATTTCTACTTAAATTTTCTACGTTTTGCTTATTTTTTAGAAAAGTTTTTTCGTTATCGGTTAAACCGTATGGGCTAGAGCTATCTAAATTTCCAGCATCAAATACCGAAATTTCATTTGGAGCGGAGTAAGAGAGAGTGGCCCCCACAAAAAGAGCCACTAAAGTTTTTAAATTAGCCATAAAATTTAATTATGGAAGAACTTTAAATTCAGCACGTCTGTTTTGTGCATCGCAAGCTTTTGTTTTGTCTGTGCAAACAGGATTGCTTTCGCCATAACTTACAACAGTGATTCTGTCAGCAGCAACGCCTTGTTTTACAAGAGCGTCTTTGGCAGCTTTTGCTCTTTTTAGACCAAGCGCATAGTTGTACTCATCTGTACCCCACTCATCGCAGTTACCCTCTACTTTTACAGAAAGACCTTGAGCCTCTGATTGATTAAATAGGCCTGCATTTGTATTGATAGCAGACTGCATATCGCCCTTGATATTAAATTTGTCAAAGTCGAAGTAAACAGTTTGAACTTGACCTTCAATGCTTGAGATTAATTGTTGCAATCTCTCGCTATCACTCATCATGTTATCGCTTGAGTTCATACCGCCCATATTTTGATTAGCGTCAGCGCTCATATCAACTTCAGGGTTTTTAGAGCTACAACCGCTCAACAATAAAGCCGCAATAGCAGCAGAAGTTAAAACTACTTTTTTCATTTTCATCCTTTTATAGAAATTTAATGTGATTATATCATAAAATTTACTAAATATTACCAATCAATCGACTGAATTTTGCCGATTTTTAACGGAAATTGGAAACTTTTGTTCTCATTTACGCGAATTATACCAAGTGAACTCTGTCCTCCAAGCTCTTTTATAAACACTACACTTTGCCCGTCGCTAGAAAATCTAGGGTATAAATTTTTACCGCTTGCGGTAAGCTGTCTGATGTAATCAGTCTGCGTAGAGATCATGTAAATGTTAAAATCTCTCGTTCCAAAGCTACTCTTGCCGTCTTCTCTACTAGAGTAAACTATATAGTTTTGATAGGTACTAACGGAGTTGTTGTTTTTGCCGTGATAGACCAACTGCTCAAAACCGCTTCCATCGACGTTTTGCGCGAAGACGTTAGGATAGCCGAGTCTATCGGAAACGAAAACTACGCGTCTATCGCCGTCGACGAAGTTGCCGTTAACGTCTATACCGCTATAGTTGGTTACCTGAGAAAGCCTTTTTGAATTTAGATCATATATATAGATATCAGGCTGATCTTGTGGGGCCATAGTTAACAAAATTTTATCTCCGCTTTGACTAACATCAGAGGCTATAAGCATACCTCCCTTGCTATCTAAAATTTTAGTTTTTTGGCCGCTCGCAACATCGTATCTATAAAGAACTAAGTTTTTACCGCTGTAATCAGAGTAGTAAAACGCTCTCTGGTCGGCTCCTATCCATTTAGGAAATATATTCAAACCGCCGCGAACAAGTACTTTTTGGTAGGTCAAAGTGTAGTCGGCTATAACGATCTCGCTTTGCTTAGAACCGGTTCCTTTGGCAAAGATGATAAATTTCTCCATCCAATTTACAGGCGGCATTTTTAGCTCGTTAATGAGCTCAACTATCGCTTTGTGTGCGATAAACGGATACTTTGCCCCGTCGTTCATATTGTAAATTTTCTCGTACTGAGTAGTCGCCGTTTTTGCATTAATTAGCTTAACCCTGAGGGTTAGAGGCGAGTTTGCAGAGCCCTCAAGCGCGTATCTAAATATAAGCTGCGCACCTTTTTCGCTCATCACGTTCGTGTTCGAGTCGCCCTCATAGCTACTGGCGATATATTCGTCCACAACCTCAAAATCAGAGCTGACCTTCAAGTCGCCCAACATGATTTTATGAAATTTGCTTTTAAAAGCCTGATCGCCGACGGCCGTTGTCGCATCTTGAAGCACGATTTTTGGTAGGGCTAAGCCTTTGTTGACGACCGAAATAGTTGCATCAACGGCAAAAAGCCAACTGGTAAAAGCAAGAAAAAGTAAAATTTTCTTCATTTTTCCTCCATTATTCTAGTTTGTCTTCTAGTTTGGTTCCGAGCCTAACAGCTCTGCCTATCTGAGTAGGCGGCGGGAATTTCTCAGAAGTCATACTTTGCAAGAAATCCCTAACTTTGTTATTAAATTCGCTATTATACGATAACTTTTTTATATCGTAACTAAACGATCCATCAATGCCAATGACGATCTCAACCTCCGCCTCATCAGTAGAATCAGCCTTATAAGCACTCCATTTACTCTGCAAAATTCTACTAATCATACCGAAGTATTCGTTATATTCGCCTGTCATTTGCGACTTTGGAGTCTTGGCAACCTGATCTAAGGTAAGCGCATTTATAACGTCGCTAGCTTTTTTTTGCTGGCTCGTTATCTGGACTTTTTCCGGTTTTTTACGACTTTGCTCTTTTGGTTGCTCTTTTTTCTTAACAACCTTATCTTCTTTTAGTTTAGAGGTGTCGATACTGCCAAATAAATCCTTTAAATTTGGCTCTTCAACTTTTTTTTCTTCAGGTTTTGGCGGTGCAGGATCTGGTTCAGGCGGCTTGTTTGTAGTGTCCGGCTTTGGCTCTTCTTTTTTAACCTCTTCCTTTACCGGTTGAGGTTTTTCCTCTTTTACAATCTCTTTTTTAGGCTCAGGTGCTTTTACGGTGATATCAGGCTCGCGCTCAACTATCATAATATCCATAAAAGCATCTTTAGTATCGGTGTATTTTTTCGGCTCTTCTTTAAAATAAGTAAGCTTAATAAAAATACCGCTTATGATGCAAAGGTAAAGAAAAGCCGATAGTAAGAAGTAGCCGGAAGTGTTAAATTTGAGATCAAATTTATCCATTAGTCTGAAGCGCTACCTTTGTAAAGCCTGCGTTTTTTACGCTCTTTAAAACAAACATCACATCATCGTATATGAGGCTTTTGTCGGCCTTAATATAAACAGGCGAGTTTTTATCGTATTTTGCCCCGATAAGCACTATATTATCAGGAAGTTCGCGCAAATTCATGGTATTTTGATCTATTCTAACCTTTTTTGTGGCATCAACGATAACAGTCAAATCTTTTTTTTGAGCCGAGGATGTTTTAGTTTTTGAACCGTCCGGTAGCAAAATTTGCTCCTCATAAACGATAGTAGGCGTCGTAACCATAAGGATCGCCAGCAAAACAAGCATGATATCCACAAGCGGAGTTATGTTTAGCTCCGGAGTTTCGTCGAGATTTATCATTGATCTTCTTTAAGCGTTACTAGGATATCGACTTCGCGCCTGATGACGCCCATAAGCTCATAAGCTTTTCGTTTGATAAGTAGGCTAAAGGTATAAGCAGGAATCGCTACAAATATACCAGCTCCAGTAGCTACAAGCGCCTCGCTGATGGCGGGAGCGATAACGCCCAACGAAGAATTCCCTCCACCTTGACCAAGCCGAGAAAATGTCTCCAAGATAGAAACAACCGTACCAAAAAGTCCGATAAAAGGCGATGTAGAAGCAATAATACTAAGCCAAGTGATGCCGTTAGTAGCATTCCTCTCTGAAATACTAACCGCAACCGAAAGCTTTTCCTTAGATACGGAACCGCTTACGAACCTTTTTAAAACCGAGTCGTTTAGAGTATGCTTAGAGCCGCCCATCAATAGCGACTCAAGCGCATTTTGCTCTTTTTTTTGCCAAGAGCCAAGCCCTGCCATACGAGATAAAAGTATGGTAAGGCTTATTATGAAATAAAAAGAGAGCCAACTAAGTACAAATATGGTAATAAAACTACTTCTTGATAAGTAGTTCAAAAAAATATCAAGCCCAGCCACTATCTTGTCCGAGCCATACTATCTAGTTTTGCTACGGCAGCAGCCATAGCGTTGTTCTCGCTACTCATGCTAGCGATCAAATCCTTAGCCTTTTGCAATGAATTTGCTATCTCGCTCTCGGAATTTCCCGACACGTGAACGGCGCCATCGGCAAGGATGGTTGCCTTACCCTCGTTTATCTCGGCATATCCCCAGTTTATCGCAACGGCATCATGACTTTTATCTTCGCTCTCGATGTCTATAACGCCGGCTTTCAAAAGCGAGATAAGCGAAGCGTGCCCGGGTAAAACCCCGAACTCGCCCTCGCTACCAGGCAAAACTACGCTTTTGATATCGTTTGAAAACACTAAACCCTCAGGCGTAACGATTTCTAAATGTAATTTATTCATTACTTTTTCCTTTAAATTTAGGCTTTAAGTTTTTCAGCTTTTGCTATCGCCTCGTCGATGTTTCCTACCATATAAAATGCGTTTTCCGGCAAATCATCATATTTGCCTTCCAAAATTCCCTTAAAGCCAGCGATATTCTCTTCAAGACTTACATATTTACCAGGGCTTCCCGTAAACACCTCGGCAACGAAGAATGGCTGAGATAAAAATCTCTCGATCTTTCTAGCGCGGTCAACTGTGACTTTATCTTCCTCACTAAGCTCGTCCATACCAAGGATCGCGATGATGTCTTGAAGGTCTTTATATTTTTGTAAAACCGCCTGTACGCCGCGAGCTACTTTATAGTGCTCGCCACCCAAAATTTGAGGATCAAGCATTCTTGATGTCGAATCAAGCGGGTCAACCGCAGGATAAATTCCCTTTTCTGCAATAGCTCTGTTTAGAACGGTAGTTGCGTCAAGGTGCGCAAAAACGGTCGCAGGAGCCGGGTCAGTAAGGTCGTCCGCAGGAACGTAAACAGCCTGAACCGATGTAATCGAACCCTTCTTAGTCGATGTAATTCTCTCTTGAAATTTACCCATTTCGCTCGCCAAAGTCGGCTGATAACCAACGGCAGACGGGATACGTCCAAGAAGTGCCGACATCTCTGCACCCGACTGAGAGAAACGGAAGATATTGTCGATAAACATCAAAACGTCAAGTCCCATCTCGTCACGGAAATACTCAGCCATCGTTAGACCTGTTAGAGCAATACGATTTCTTGCCCCTGGTGGCTCGTTCATCTGGCCGTAGCACAAGGCGACTTTGTCCAAAACGTTACTCTCTTTCATCTCGTGATAAAGATCGTTTCCTTCACGAGTTCTCTCGCCAACACCCGCAAATACAGAGTAGCCGCTGTGTTTAAATGCAACGTTGTGGATAAGCTCCATGATAATAACCGTTTTGCCAACGCCGGCACCGCCGAATAGTCCGACCTTACCACCCTTTGCGTAAGGAGCCAAAAGGTCAACTACCTTTATGCCTGTTTCAAAAATTTCACTCTTTGTGCTTTGCTCTTCAAACGGTGGAGGATCGCGGTGAATAGACCATTTTTTGTCAAATTCTACGCCTTCGCCCTCGTCGATTAGATCGCCGACGACGTTGAAAATTCTGCCCAAAACTTTTTCGCCAACCGGAACGCTAATAGGCGCGCCAAGAGCCGTAGCCTCAAGGCCTCTAGTTAAACCTTCACTCATATCCATGGCGATCGTTCTTACGCGGTTATCGCCAAGATGTGCGGCAACCTCTAGTACAAGTCTATTTTGCTTGCCCTCAACCTCGAAATTTACTTCGACGGCTTCGTTGATCTTGGGTAAATAATCCGTGAAATCGACATCGACTACCGGACCCATTACCTGAGAAATGATACCTTTCATCCATACTCCTTAATTATTTCATTGATTCGACGCCACTGATGATCTCGATAAGCTCAGTGGTGATAGACTCTTGGCGAGCCTTGTTATACGATAGTTTTAGCTGCGCGACGCGCTCTTTAGCGTTATTAGTCGCATTATCCATCGCCTGCATTCTAGCGCTGTGCTCTGCCGCAAGGCTATCAACTAAAGCGTAATACATACTATACTCGAAATACTTCGTAAGTAGTTCGTTTAAAATTTTACCGTCGTCGCTCGGCTCAAATTCCATCAAAGAATTCGTCTCGACTTCGACGAGTTTCGGCGGCTCGACCGGCACGATATCGTTTATACGAATTTGTTGAGAGATCATATTATTGTAGCCGTTATGTACCAAAATAACCTTATCCGTCGCACCGCTTATGAAGTCGTCTATCGCGTCTTTTATGATATTTTGAGCTTTCTCATAGGTCGGAGACGAGCTCACGCCGACGTATTTTTCAAGCAAATTTATACCCTGGAAGCTAAAAAATTCTATACCTTTTTTACCTACCGCGCGGAGTCTTATCTTTACTTTTTTCGCCTTAAATTCGTTAATCATATTTCTAACGGTTTTAATAGTCTGAATATTAAAACCGCCGCAAAGACCCTTGTCTGCGGTGACGAATATAATATCAACCTTCTCGATATTCTCCTTAACGTCGAAAAATTTACTCTCGGCGTTTACGGAGCGATATTGGTTGATTTTATAGGCAATTTCAGATAAAACTTCGTTGATCTTGAGCGCATAAACCCTAGAGTGACGAGCTGCCTCTTCAGCCTTGCGAAGTTTGGCTGTAGACACCAGCTTCATCGCGCGCGTTGTCTTTTGGGTGTTTTGGACGCTCTTGATCTTTCGTTTTATATCTTTTAAATTTGACATATTCTAGCCTTAATTAGCAGCAAACGTCGCTTTAAAGTCTTTTAGCGCCTTATGCAAAAGTTCCTCAATTTCTTTATCGAGTACTTTTTTAGTTCGAATTTGCTCGAAAATTTCAGGATATTTCGCCTCAACATAAGGATATAGCTCAGCTTCAAATTTTGTAACCGCTACAGTCGGGATATCATCTAAGTAGCCTTTCGTACCGGCAAAGATAATAACGACTTGCTTTTCAACGGCTAGTGGGCTATAAGGAGGCTGTTTTAACACCTCGACCATCCTCTGACCGCGCTCGAGCTGTTTTCTAGAGCTTTCGTCTAGGTCACTCGCAAACTGTGCAAACGCTTGAAGTTCGCGGTATTGCGCAAGGTCAAGTCTCAATGTTCCAGAAACTTGTTTGGTTGCCTTTATCTGAGCCGCACCACCGACGCGAGAAACCGAAAGACCGACGTTGATCGCAGGGCGGATACCTGAGTTAAATAAATCGGACTCAAGGAAAATTTGACCGTCAGTAATAGAAATAACGTTTGTTGGAATATACGCAGAAACGTCGCCAGCTTGCGTCTCGATAATAGGAAGCGCTGTTAGAGAACCTGCGCCCAGCTTATCATTTAGCTTAGATGCGCGCTCTAGCAAGCGAGAGTGTAGATAGAAAACGTCGCCTGGATAAGCCTCGCGGCCCGGCGGTCTGCGAAGAATCAAGCTCATTTCGCGGTATGCGACGGCGTGCTTTGACAGATCGTCATAGATGATTAGGGCATGGCGAGAATTATCTCTAAAATATTCGCCCATTGTTACGCCCGCATATGGAGCTAAGTATTGAAGCGCGGCAGCGTCTGATGCGCCTGCATTTACGACGATAGTGTACTCCATAGCACCGTACTCTTCAAGCTTTTTAACTACTTGTGCGACTGTTGATTGTTTTTGTCCGATCGCGACGTAGATACAAATAACATCTTGACCTTTTTGGTTGATGATGGTATCTATTGCGACGGTGGTTTTACCGGTTTGGCGGTCACCAATGATGAGCTCGCGTTGTCCGCGACCGATCGGCACTAGCGCATCGATAGCCTTGATACCTGTTTGAAGCGGCTCATGAACGCTTTTTCTAGCCATAATACCTTTTGCTTTTTCCTCGACAAATCTAGTTTCGCTAGCCTCGATAGGACCTTTAGCATCTATCGGCTCGCCGAGCGAGTTTACGACGCGACCTATTAGCGCATCGCCTACTGGAACGCGCAAAAGTTTAGCTAGGCGTTTTACGCTAGAACCCTCTCTTATGCCGTCCGTTTTACCCAAAATAACGATACCGACACTACTTTCCTCAAGGTTTAGAGCCATGCCTTTTTCACCGTTTTCAAACTCGACCATCTCGCCGGCCATAACGTTTTTTAGACCGTAAACGTTAGCAACGCCGTCGGCTACGGATATAACTTTGCCCGTCTCATTTACATCGACATTAAGGCTGAAATTTTCAATCCTTTCCTTGATGATGGCGCTGATTTCATCTGCTTTTATTTTTGCACTCACGCTTTTTCTCCTTTATATTGCTTTTAATATGTATTCGCTCATTTGGGCTTTTAGCCTATCTACCGAAAAACTAGCCTCCACACCCAAATCGTCTAGCTCGATCTTAATGCCGTTATAGTCGCTTTTTACCGGCTCTAAAATGATTTTTGCGTTAAATCTTTTAGAAAAGCTACTTTCAAGCTCTGAAATTTGAGCCTGACTGATCTGCGAGCCGCCGTAAATTTTGCCGTAAAAAACATTATCCATTTTTGACTTTTGCGCTAAAAGCTCCGAAACGATATTAGGCAAAATATCAAGTCTTTTATTTTCGCCAAGCAGTTTTATGAAATTTACAAATTTCTGATCCGCCTCGCCGACTAAAGATAGAACAAAATCCGCTTTTTGGCTATTTTTTAAATTTGGTGAAACGATGATGTTTTGAAATTTTTCATTTGCGAATGCGTTTGCGATCTCTTGTAGCTTGGCGGTAAAGTTATTAAACTCATCCTTGCTAAGGTCGCTAACTAGGGCTTTTACGTATTTTTTTGCGATAAGTTCTTTCATTAGCCGACCCTCTTAAGCATAATATTGATAAGCTCGCTTTGATCCATTTTTACACTGTCGCTTGCGAAAATTTCATTTAAAATTTCGCCCACAACGGACTTAACCATGCGTCTTTTTTCAAATTCTTTTTGATCCTGGAAGCTTTTTTCCAAATTTGCGACCTCTTGTCTTGTCTCTTCTTTGATGCGATCAGAGATTAAAACAGCCTCTTTTCTAGCGGTCTCTACCAGGCTAGCAGCGTTTGCCTTAGCCTCTTCTACACGTCTTAGAGCGTCGTCTTTTTTAGCCTTTGAGTCTTTTAGT
Source organism: Campylobacter showae CSUNSWCD (assembly GCF_000313615.1). Lineage (NCBI taxonomy): Bacteria > Pseudomonadati > Campylobacterota > Epsilonproteobacteria > Campylobacterales > Campylobacteraceae > Campylobacter > Campylobacter showae. The sequence goes on from NZ_AMZQ01000008.1 coordinate 29,641, forward strand.
TTTTGCTCGATATTATCAAGCCTCGCCGCGATACCGGCAATTCTTCCCTTGTAAGCATTTTTGATAGGGTTTGCTATAAAATAATACAAAATAGCGGCAAAAACGATAAAGTTTATAGTTCTAGGCACTATGTCGTATCCGCCGTCCGCCATCAAAACAAAAGGACATAATAAAAGTAAAATTTTGCTTTTCATATTAAATCCTTGCAAGTTTTGCTTTTAAAGCGGCTTGAAGTTCAGGCAATTTTTGTTGCAAGTCAGCTCTAAAATCGCTCTTTTGAGTGTTTAAATTTTGGATAAAAGCATCATAATCAGCCTCCAAAACTCCGCGTCTTTCGTTCACTATCTTAGCAGCAGCGTCTTTTGCCGCATTGATAGCTTCCTGCTTGATCTTGCTCGCTTCGCTCCTTGCGGTAGCTATGAGCTGTTCTATCTGCGCTTCGTACACGCCAAGATCGCTCGTATTTTTGCTAGCGCTCTCTTCGTCGTTTTTTATCGCATCGTTCCTAGCGTCTATAAATTTAAGTAGAGGCTTGTAAAGGATGGAATTTAAAACGGCGATAAGCCCTAGAAAAATAACTGCCGTCAGGACGACTAACGGCAAATTAATTTCCAACATCAAATCTCCTTAAAGTTTAATATTTTCTTAAGCATAATAAAATCGTGCTTATTTTACAAAAAAAAAGGATAAAATAAGCTAAATTTAAATAAATATTTTTATTTTATCTTGTTTATTAACCTATCGATATCCGCTATATCACCAAATTCAATAGTGATTTTGTTTCCTTTTATCTTAACCGGTACGTCAAATTTGGAAAAAATCTCTTTCAAATTTACAAGTCTTTCGAGATATCTTTCATCTAGCTTAAGCACAGTTTTAGACGGTAATTTATTTTTTAAATTTTTTACCAGATTTTCAGTCTCGCGTACGCTAAGGCGTTGTCCAATTATAGTATCGACTGCCGTTTTTTCATCGTTTGGCTCAAGACCTACAATGACTTTAGCATGCCCTTGCGTCAGTTTACCCTCTTTTATATACTCTTGGGTTGCAGAACTGAGACTCAAGAGCCGCATGGTATTTGTTATCTGAACCCTACTTTTATGAATAATGTTTGCGAGCCCATCCTGCGTAATTTTATATTCATCTATAAGTTCTTTATAGGAATTTGCGAGCTCAATAGGATTTAAGTCTTCTCTTTGGATGTTTTCTATGAGAGCTAGTTCGCGTAAACTTTGACTCTCGATGTCGGCGACTATGGCCTTTATCTTACTTTCGCCCAGTAGCTTAGTCGCGCGAAATCTCCTTTCGCCTGCGATCAGCATATATCCGCCGTCTTTTTCTATAACTATGATAGGCTGTATGAGACCGTGTCTTTTGATGCTTTCACTAAGCTCCCTTAGTGCCGTTTCGTCGAAATTTTTACGCGGCTGATACGGATTTTCAGTAATTAGTTCAAGGTCTATGTCTTTTATTATATCACTATTACCTTCACTTATTTCAGCCTTATACGCCAGCTCAACATCGCCCAAAATCGCCTCTAGTCCGCGCCCTAGTCCGCCTTTTTTAGCCATTAGTTATCCTAAAATACAACATGCTAAATTTTGATACGCTACTGAGCCAGGCGATTTTATGTCGTATAAAATCACCGGCTTACCAAAACTCGGACTTTCGGCGAGCTTCACGTTTCGCGGCACCACCACGAACTCATCACTTATATCCTTGTTTTTAAACAGTTTATCTTCAAAATGCTGCTTTAAATTTGCAACGGTTTCTTTTGCTAAGTTATTTTGCGAACTATACATAGTAGGCAAAAAGCCTTTTATAGTTAGTTTTTTATTAATCGTTTGTTTGATTATTTTTATGGTATTTAATATCTGCGCCAAGCCCTCTAATGCATAAAATTCGCACTGGATAGGGATTATCACGCTATCGCTAGCGCTTAGGGCATTTACTGTAATACTGCCAAGTGCCGGAGGACTATCGATTATAATAAAATCGTACTGCCCCTTAACTTCTTCAATCTTGGTCTTTAGTATCTTTTGATAGTCTTTACTCTGCTCGCTTAGCTCTTGCTCGATGCCTACAAGACCGATGTTTGAAGGAGCTAGAAAAAGCGTCGGGATTTCGGTTTTTAGGACGATTTGCGAGAGTTTTTTACGGCCTGTTAAAACGTGATAGATATTGTACTCGTAGTCGTTTCTGCTAAAGCCCATACCAGTAGTCGCATTAGCCTGCGGATCTATGTCGATGAGTAGAACTTTTTTTTCAGCTACCGCTAGCGATGCGGCCAAATTTACCGCGGTGGTCGTCTTTCCGACGCCGCCTTTTTGGTTTGCAATAGTTATAATTTCACACATGATAATATCCAAATTTTGTTTTTAATTGATTAATTTTACAAAAAACTTACTTTGGCCAAGTTTAGTTTCGGCTTTAAAATTTCTGAAAGAATTTAGTAGCGCGTCCCTGCCGATATTTCGCAAAAATATTAAATTTTACGTCAAATTTAAGCATATTTATCTAAGAGAAAAAACTCTTCGTCCCTCTATGTCTAAAGAGCCGTCAGGCAGGAGTTTTGCGTATTTAAGCGACATCTCTTCGCCATCAAAGTGCGTGATAAATTCTCTTGATTTTTTAAATTCGCTCTCAAATTTTTTAAAAATTTCAGCCCAAGACGGAGCTGCTTGTAGCCTTTTGCAAAACTCCCCGACCGCAGCGCTAGGACTTACCTCTATATCTAAAATTCCAGCATTTTCTGGCGCATTTTTTAGATTTATACCCATGCCGCAAACGTAAACTTCGCCGACTCTCGTCGTCAAGGTTCCGCCGATTTTTTTGTCGCCGACATAAAAATCATTAGGCCATTTTAGCCAGATTTGCGAGCCGCGAGCCGCGAGCACTTCGCGCATTATCATCGAAAAGTAAATCGATGCCGATTCGCCTTTTAGGTCGGCGGGCAGCGCCGTCTCGCTCATGCAAAATGAAAAAAACAGATTGCCCTCCAGCCCGCTCCACGTGTTGTTTCTGCTGCCGATGCCCTGCGTCTGCTCTTTTGCCACGAGCGCAAAAGGCGGCTGTATTTCGCCGTTTCGCAGTCCTTCGACCAGAACTTTTTGCGTAGAGGGGACGCTATCTGCGAACTCTATTCTCAAATTTAGTTCCTTTTGAGTTTACGTTAAATTTATACGACAGACGCTTGATTTAATTCAAATTTACGACGCTATATCGCCGACGCCAAGCCGTTTGCCGTTTAGATACGCGCTAGCGTCCACCGGCTTTTTGCCCGGCTCTTGCACCTTCGCGATCTTAACCGTACCCTTGCCGCACGCGACGTAAAAGCCGAGCTTGTCGACGCTTAAAATTTCGCCTGCACGTTCAAATTTACGCGCGCTAGATTCGCGCAAAAGCTCTAGTTCCAAAATTTTGAGTCCGCTAGCTAGATAAATCCCCGGCCAAGGCGTCAGCGCTCTAAATTTATTATAAATTTGCTCCGCACTCTGTTCAAAGCCAAAAAGTCCGTCGGATTTTACTATTTTTTTGCAGTGCGTGGCCTGCGCGTCGTCCTGCTTTAGCGGCTTTAAATTTGCAAAATTTAGCAACACTCGCACTATCAGCTCGCCCGCCAGATCCCCCAGCTCGTCAAATAGTTGCGCTGCCGTTTTATCCTCGCAAGGCGTGTAATCAAAATCAAGCATATCGCCCGTGTCAAGCCCCGCGTCCATCAGCATCGCCGTCACGCCAGTCTGCTTCTCGCCGGCCAAAATCGCGCTTTGAATGGGGCTTGCGCCGCGGTATTTGGGCAGGATCGAGGCGTGCAGGTTTATGCAAGGCGCGATATCAAGGACGGCTTGCGGCAAAATTTTACCGTACGCCGCAACCACGATAAAATCAGGCTTTAGCTCTTTTATCTGAGCCGCGATCGCCTCATCTTTTAAGCTAACGGGCTGAAAGATTGGTGCAGCTGGAAGGTGCTGCTGCGCATAAATTTTAACTTCGCTCGGAGTTAAAATTTGCTTCCTGCCCACAGGCTTGTCGGGCTGCGTAAATACGGCCGCGATCTCAAATTTCGCCTCCGCAAGCGCGCGTAAAATTTTAGCCGCGTATTCGGGCGTACCCATAAAAACTATGCTAGATTTTTTCTCGCTCATAGCTCAAAGCTCCTTTTTAAGTAGTTCAAGCAGGTTGAATTTTAGCTCGTTTATATTTTGCCCAGTCGCCGAAGATATCGGTATTACAAAAAACGGCTTGGCGGCGTTAAATTCATAAATGTCTTGCTTAAATTTCATCTCGCCAGCCGTGCCAGAAAGCCCCAAATGCGATAAAAACGCGTCAAATTTTTCCTGCAAATTTTCTGCCGCGTCCGCGCGGGTTAGAGCGATCGCGTAGTCTCTTTGTGCAAGCTCGCCGGAAAATTTCGCCGTCTCGGCCCTCAGCGCGTCAAACTGCTCCTCGAGACTACGGTAGTTCGCAAGATCGAGCATAAAAAGCAAAATTTTCGTGCGCTCGACGTGTTTTAAAAACTGCACGCCAAGACCGCGCCCCTCGCTTGCGCCCTCGATAATGCCCGGAATATCGGCTATGACAAAGCCGCTGTATTCATCGACCTCGACGAGGCCGAGTTTTGGCGTGAGAGTGGTAAACTCGTAGTTTGCGATCTGAGGCTTGGCATTTGAGACGGTCGAGATAAGCGTGCTTTTACCAACATTTGGAAAGCCTACGAGTCCCACGTCGGCGATGAGCTTAAGCTCCAGTCGCACCTCGCGCGTCTCGCCTTCGAGGCCTTTTTGCGCGTATTCTGGGGCTTGATTGATCGAGCTTTTAAAATGTACGTTGCCAAGCCCGCCCTTGCCGCCTTTTAAAAATAGCTCGCGCTGCCCCTCGCTCGTTAAATCGCAGAGTAACTCGCCCGTCTCGGCGTCCAGCACCGCGGTACCGGGAGGCACGATGAGCTCTAGGTGCTCGCCTCTTTTGCCGTGCATTCTGCGCCCCGTGCCCGCCTCGCCGTTTTGCGCGCGCATGGCCTTTTTGCCTTTATAAGCCGCTAGCGTGTGTGTGTTGTTATCAGCGACGAAATACACATCCCCGCCGTCGCCGCCGTCGCCGCCATCCGGTCCGCCTAGAATCACGTGCTTTTCGCGGCGAAAGCTCACCGAGCCGGCCCCGCCGTGACCCGAGCTTAGAGTTAAATTTACGCTATCTATAAACATTTTTTGCCTTAGTTTTTAAATTTTATTCTATTATTTTTAGTTTGTTATTTTGCGAAATTTTCGGATTATATCGGTTTATTGATTAAAATTTGATTTGCCGAAAAGTTCAAACGATTTGCCAAGCATCGTTATTAGCACAATACAAATGGTCAAATTTTAAAATTTGACGAACGATGTGAGGATCATTTTTGTTATATAAAAGCTTTTTTGGATTTTAAAAATTTGGATGATTTTAAAAGAAAAAGGGGCTTTCGCCCCAAGGATTACGCAGCAGGATAAACTGAAACTTTTTTTCTATTTTTATCTAGTCTTTCGAATTTAACGAAACCGTCGATTAGAGCGAAAATCGTGTGATCTTTGCCTAGACCGACGTTGCTGCCCGCGTGAGTAGCGGTGCCGCGCTGGCGGATGATGATGTTGCCCGCACGAACGAATTCGCCGCCGAATTTTTTAACGCCTAAGCGTCGTCCGATACTATCTCGGTTATTCTGGGTTGAGCCTTGACCTTTTTTGTGTGCCATTTCTTATCTCCTTAAGCTGCGATACTTACGACTTTTACGCGTGTAAACTGTCTTCTAAAGCCGCGTTTTAGTTTTGAGTCTTTACGTCTGCGTTTTTTGTAGATAACTACTTTTTTGTCTTTGCCTTCATTAATGACCTCAAGAACAACTTTTGCACCCTTAACAAATGGCGCACCTACCTTTACTTCGCCGTCGTTTACAGCTAGAACTTCTGTAATTTCAACAGTTGATTTAGCTTCAGCGCTAAAGTGATCTAGCTTAAGGAACTCGCCCTCGCTAACACGATATTGCTTACCGCCATGCTTAAATATAGCGTATTTTGACATACTCTACCTTTCTAAATTTGGTAAGACCAAAAAGCGCTTTTGGATTTCAAAAGACTTGGGGAGCTTTGTTGGTTGTAAGAGACGGATAATACCCAAAAATTTATAAATTTAAGTTGAATGAGGCGGAAATTTATCCGCCTTTTTGTTTAGTTTAGTAGTCGAGTTCCGGTTTTGGGGTCTTTTCGGTAGATGCAGGAAATGACGGATATTCGACTTTAGGCATTTTGCCTGTTAATGAATTTAAAAACGTCACTATATCGGCAGCTTCTTTATCATTTATCTCGATACCTAACTGTACGCTACCCATCATCTTGACGGCATCTTTTAGCGACCAAACCGCACCGTTGTGGAAATATGGAGCCGTTAGCTCGATATTGCGCAGTGTAGGAGCTTTTACTAGGCCATTTGCGTCGCCTTTAAAGTCGCCCAAATTTGCAAATTCGTATTTGCCCGCAACCTCAAACGGCTGCAAAGTACCGCCCAAATTTATACCGTTGTGACATGTGGCGCAGCCTTTGTCGATGAAGGTTTTTAGGCCTTTTTTCTCAGCACCGCTTAGTGCAGCCTCGTCGCCTTCTAAAAATTTATCGAATCTAGACGGAGTTACGAGCGTTCTTTCAAAGATACCTATGGCCGTCGTTACTAACTCAAAGCTCACATCGCTATTAAACGCAGCTTTAAACTCGCTCACATAGGCAGGGATAGATTTTAGCCTCTGCTCGACTAACTCTGGGGTAGATGCCATCTCCGGCATTGCAGTCATCGGGCCGGCAGCCTGAGCGGCTAGGTGAGCGGCGCGTCCGTCCCAGAACTGCACCGAGTTAAATACCGAGTTATAAACAGTCGGAGCATTTACGTGATGAGGTTTGGAGTCCATTTGTGGCCGGTAGATGCAGGTACGCCGTCTGCTCCGCCTAGGCCTAAGTTGTGACAGGTGTTGCAGCTAATGATGCCGGATTTTGATAATCTCGGATCAAAATAAAGCCTCTTGCCAAGCTCATACGCAGCCATAGTGGTTGGGTACTTCTCAGCATCCGGAGAAGCTTCGTTTATCGCCTTGATTAGCGCTTTTGGATCGCTAGGGATAGCGACTAGACCCGTATCTAGTGCGTCTTGGATCAAATTTTGAGCGCTTAGCGCAGTTGCCAGCACCGCTGAACCTAGTAAAACGGACTTGATTTTCATTAAATGCTCCTTTGAAAATAAAATTAGAATGTGATTGTAATGTTTTTTAGGTTAAATACAAATAAATTTTATTGTTTATTAGAAATTATTTTTAAGTATTTATAATTATTTAAGATAAAATATATCTTATTTATTATTATTAGATAGTATAAATTATTAAATTTCCTTATCAAATTTACGGCAGTATTCCTGTTTTACGAGTACTTCGTTTTAGGTATAATCGCCCGAATTTAACATTTTTGAAGCAAAAACTAAGAAAAATAAGAAGCCTATATAAAAAATCAAATAGACACTCAAAAGCCCTTCGCGGATAAAAGAAGCAACTTATGCCGTAGAGGCGCGTAAGCCCGGCAAGCTCATCCATGTCGTCGTTTTTTAAGCAGTTTCGAGAAAAATTCAAATTTAAAGTCGTAAAGCCTATAAACAAGCGAATGAATAACTTTTTAAAAACTCATTCTCGTCAGTATTTGCATGCTTTTACGCTAAATTTTCAGCCTCTTTAAAAACTAGCTCGACCTCTTTTATTATTTTAAGCTCATTGTGATATCGTCTGCTAAATTTCTTATCATAGAGGTATGATCTAGGAAAAATGTTTTATCGTTTGGCAAATGCGGCTGATCTATGAGTGTTTTGGCTGCTGGTGCGCTTAATATCACATTTATCAGTTCAAACTCAGGCGGCAAAGTAAAATAGAGTTTTGGCTTTGGAATTTCATTTTGAAAGAGCCTTTGTGCGTAAAATTTACTGAAATTTTCGTTTTTTGGTAGCTTTATCTTTTTAAAGAGCTCAAATGGCAAAAAGTAACGCGCTAGTGCGTGAAGTCCGTGTGCGAAGATGTAGAGGCGCTTTTCAAATTTAGGCGCCTCCGTCCTGCCAAAAGTGGAGCAAAATTTCTGCAAATGTTCGCTCATGGCAGCCGTATCTTTTTCATGCAAGGCTAGTACAAATTTAACTGCCTCTCTTTCGTTTGCTGGCTTTTTGGACTCTGCAAAAGTGCGTGCTTTTTCTAGGGCAGGGGCAAGTAAATTTTCATCTTGCCAAAGCATCGCTGTGAGCAGATCGTGCATGACGCATATAAATTTATAGCCGTTTTTGCTAGGCGGCAGGCCTTTTGGAAAGATCCTTGCCATACTATCTGTGTCGCCGCAAGCGATAGCAAAAAACGCTGGTATGAGCTTTTCGCACTGGTCATATCCGCCGCTGCAGCCCGGGAGTAAATTTAGCTTAGCGTATTGAAAAATGAGATCATTTAGCGCCTCGGCGTCGCCCTCAGCTAGGCATTTTTCAAGGCAAAAGTCATAGCGCCTAGCTCTTGAAAAAGAGAGCGATCGTATGAGCTCACATAAAAAGTCGTATTCGTTTAAATTTTTCTCTTTTATCTCGGTGTAAATGCTTGCATACTCGTCTAAAAGTAGCTCTTCATCGCTTTTTGGTGGTTTTTTAGCTTTAAAAATGTTAAATAATCCATCTAAAAATGACATTTTGCGTCTCCTTATTTTTGCTAATTTTAGCCAAAAATGCCTTATTTTTTTCACGTGCAAAAGGCGACTTTGGCGGATAGTTTAACCTTGTTTTGGCTATAATCGCCCAAATTTAAGCAAGCTCAGGAAAAAGATGGCAGGCGAAGATCAGGAAAAAACCGAAGAACCCACCTCCAAAAAGATCGAAGACGCGCGCAAGGACGGCAACGTCCCCAAAAGCCAAGACCTCGCGGGCTTCGTCACGCTCGCGGTCGCGATCTTCGTCGTTGTGGCGCTTCTTGGCTTCATTGGCGATCAGTTTTTCACGCTGTATAACTACTATCAGAGCCTAATCGGCCAGGAGTTTACGCGCAAGCTGCTCTTTAGCGTCGCGATTACGACGATATTTCGCACGCTGCTCATCATCCTACCCATCGCCGTTTGCATCGCAATCGCGGGCGTCGTCGCCAACCTCATGCAGTTTGGATTTATATTTACGACCAAGCCTTTGGAGCCAAATTTAAACAAAATCAACCCGATAAAAGGGCTCAAAAATCTCTTTTCACTCAAAAAACTGATAGATGGCATCAAAATGGTGCTCAAGGTCACGGCGGTTTTCACGGTCGGATTTTTGATGTTTTTAAGCTTTATCAAAGAGCTACCGCATACGCTCTTTTTCTCGATGGCGGCGCAGCTAGCGTGGCTAAAAGAAAAAATGCTGATTCTAGCCGCCGTGATGCTCATCGTGATGTTTATCATCGGGCTTCTTGACGTACTGATCGTGCGTTTTCAGTATTTTCGCGACCTAAGAATGAGCAAGCAGGAGATCAAGGACGAATACAAGCAGATGGAGGGCGACCCGCAGGTCAAAGGTCGCATCCGTCAGCTGCAAATGCGAGCCGCGCGCAACAGAATGATGCAAAATATCCCGCAAGCAGACGTCATCATCACAAACCCGACCCACTACGCCGTCGCCCTTCGCTACGACAAAACAAAGGAAAAAGCGCCCGTGATCCTAGCTAAGGGCGTGGATTTTCTAGCGCTTCGCATCAAGCAAATCGGAGTAGAAAACAACGTCAAAATCGTCGAAAATCCGCCGCTAGCGCGCGAACTATACAAGATGTGCGAGGTGAACGATATGATACCTGCGGAGCTCTTTCGCGCCGTCGCCGAGGTGCTAAGCTTCGTCTATATGAGCGACAAACAAAAATTCGGCGATAGACTGAAGTGAAATTTAAATTTGACTTTTTGGCTGTAAATTTGAAGTTAAATTTGAGATCAAATTTGCGCCGCTCAAATTTGGATAAATTTTAGCATTTTACCTGCCGAGACCCGAATCTTGAAAATGTCAAAATTTACTTTGGTAAAATTTAAATAAAAATTTTAAAAATTTGCTTTCAAGCCCGCGACGCTTTGCCTGCAAGGCAAAGCAGTGTCGCCACCTTAAAAGCGTCGTAGGGGATGGGGGATTGTCAAGGGGGAAGGGAGCGACTTCGCAATTCAAGCCCCTTCCCCCTTGACAGGAAAGCAGAGCAGCATCAAAATCTGGCCGAATCAAATTTGACATTTTCAAGATACGGGTCTCGGCGAGTAAAATTTGCAAATTTGAAATTTGATTATAAGAAATCGAGGCGAAGTATCGCGAGATGATTTTTCGAGTTTTCTGCTTCGCAAGCTCGCAGCTGCAAGCAGAAGAAGTTAAAATTTGACAAAGATAAGGCATATAGCTTACCCAGTCAAATTTTAACGAAATCCGCAAAAAGCACTCGCGAGACAAGCTATTAAAATAAAAAGGCGAAGTATTTTTTCTTTTTACTTCGCGCAAGCGCTCGTAACGAGATTTCGCTACGAGGAGACGAGGCGGAAACGACGGAGGCAAGGGAGCGGACTAGTCGTCCGTGACCGAAGCCGACCGAGTTTCCAACGAAGTATAAAGGGAAAAGACAAGCCGCAAAAGCAGCTTGTCTAAAAGCAAGATTATTTAATAAATCCGTATAGGTTAGCTAACACCCAACCCACTGCACACGAACTAAACACGCCGATAAAGCCTGGGATGATAAAGCTGTGGTTGATTACATATTTGCCAATATGTGTTGTACCTGAGCGGTCAAACTGAACAGCTGCAAGGTCGCTTGGATATGTTGGTAGAATGAAGTATCCATAGCAAGCAGTTGCAAACGCAATAATAACACCTGGATCAATGCCGATCTGAACAGCAAGCGGCACGAAAGTCGCAGCAGCAGCAGCTTGAGAGTTTAGGAACTTAGAAATCAGCATACCTACTACGATATACATCCACGGATAGGCTCTCATCACCTCTCCTAGCGAGCCTTTTAGCATCTCGATGTGAGAGTGGAACATTGTTTCAGCCATCCAGCTGATGCCGTAGATCGCTACGAGCGCGACCATACCGCTGTGGAAGATCTCGTTTTGAGCGATCTTAGCAGCCTTGATGCCTGAGTAGATCATCATGATGGACGCGGCCAGTAGCATGAAAATTTGGATCGTATCGACCATACCTAGGGGCGCAGTCTTTTTCATAGTATCTTTTACTACGATACTAGCGTTTGCGACGGTTTCGGTTTTACCCTCTTTGGTTATGACGACGTTGCCGTCTTGAAGTACGATAGTTTGAGTTACTTTTTTGTCTTTATCTAGAACTTCTACATTCGTAAATTTAGTAGCGTCTTTTACTTTATTGTCTTTTACGTTTGAGACGACTTTGCTATCATCTACGGTAGATACTACTTGACCGTCTTTTACGGTGATGTTTTTAACTACTTTTTTATCTACTACAATTTCGATAGATTTGCCAGGGACGTCGCTAGTCCAGCTAGGGCGGAGTTGTTTATAGTAGCCTAGAACCGCCACGATAGCGATAGTAGCTAGGAATATCCACATCACGTTCCACTGTTTAGCAGGAAGTTTTACGCCGATTAGCGAATGAGACTCATCAGAACCATATATATATTTTTTTTGTTCTGGATCGGCTATTTTTGCCTGAAATTCTGGGTCTTTATCAAGATCCTTGCCTCTAAATACTGAGTAAGTTCCTATACAGAGCACGCCCAAAAATGTAGAAGGAATGGTAACTTTTAATAGATCAACATAGCTTGTAAAGCCCTCAATATGAACTGTGCCAGTACCAAGAAGAACAGCAACCATAGACACACCAGCAACTGAAACAGGGCTTGCGATAATAGCAAGTTGTGACGAGATCGTAGTCGCAGCCAGCGGTCTTTCCGGACGGATACCGCTTTTCATTGATACATCATAGATGATCGGTAAAAGTGTATAAACTGTGTGACCAGTACCACATAGCACCGTTAGTGTCCAGCCGCAAATCGGCGCAAGATAACAGACTAGTTTTGGATGCTTTCTAAGCGCTTTTTCAGCGATCTGAAGCATAACATCAAGACCACCAGCAGCTTGAAGCGTAGCAGATGCTACGACGACGGCTAGGATCGTTAGGATGACGTCTACTGCCGGTTTGCCAGGCTTCATACCGAATGCAAATACCAAGATAACAAGACCGATGCCGCCTAGTACACCTAGCGCCATACCGCCTTTTTTAGCACCGTAGAATAGACATCCGAGCACTACGATTAGTTGGAGAGTGAACTGAGTGCTTTCACTCAAACTGGTTAGAAATTCCATTTTTTCTCCTTTTTGGAAATTACGCCGCGATTATATAAATATTAAAATTAAATACTAATAAAAAAATTAAAAATACATTTGTAAGTATTAATCATATATTTAACCAAATTTGATGCGCCGCTAGTCAAATTTAATCGATCTAAATGCATTTAAAAGAAAATTTGATATATAATCCTAAGACTAAAAATTAATAAATCTGCTTAAGGAGCAAACATGCAAATCCCTATCGCTTATGGCAAAGACGACCACATAAATTTAAAAATAGACGAGAAAAACCTGCTTGGAGTTTTTGACCCAAACAAAGTTGCTAAATTTGACGAAGCAGCGCTCATCGCAAAGGCTTTGGCAAATCCAATAAACCAAAAAAGCTTTGATGAGTTTATCGCCGGCGATGAAAAGATCGTTATCATCGTAAATGACGGCACAAGGCCTACGCCAACTGCTAAAATTTTAAAGCAAATTTATCCAAAACTTCGCGATAAAAATAAAATTTTTATCATCGCCACCGGCTGCCACAGAGAGGGTACGCTAGATGAATACAATATGATATTTTCTAAAGAAATTTACCCTGAAATTAGAGCCAAAAACGAGGTTCATGACCACGATTCAAAGCACGATGAGATGGTATTTTTAGGCGAGAGCAAAAACGGCACGCAGATGTATCTAAACAAAATCGTTGCCGAAGCTAAAAAAGTGATCGTTATAGGTTCAGTCGAGCCGCACTATTTTGCTGGCTACACTGGCGGTAGAAAGGCGTTTTTGCCAGGCACTGCCTCATACGAGAGCATCACGCAAAACCACAAACTAGCTCTTAGTCCTGACGCTCAGGCACTGCGCCTTGAGGGCAACCCTGTGCATGAAGATATGATCGATGCGATGAAGGTGCTTTCAAACATCGATGTCTTTTCTATACAGACGGTGCTTGATAGCGAACATGGCGTCTATTACGCAAGTGCTGGCGATCTAAATGATAGTTTTTATGACTGCGTTAAAAAGGCTGATGAGGTCTTTTGCGTAAATATCCCACAAAAAGCCGACATCGTGATCTCGGTAGCGCCTTATCCTATGGATGTTGATCTTTATCAGGCGCAAAAGGCGTTAGATAACGGCAAACTAGCGCTTGCAAAGGATGGAATTTTAATAATGGTCGCAAAATGCCGCACAGGCATCGGCCCAAAACCTTTTTTTGACCTTATGGCATCGGCCGACACGCCAAAAAAGGTGCTTGAAAAGATAAATTCTGGCTTTAAGCTTGGCTACCACAAGGCTGCTAAAATGGCTGAAATTTCGCTCTGGGCGCAGACTTGGGCTGTGACTGATCTAAGCGATGATGAGATGAAAGCCGTACATTTAAAGCCATATCACGACCTACAAAAGGCTATAGATGAGGCACTAGCACAAAAAGGTGCAAACGCAAAAATAATCATCTTGCCGTTTGGCTCTATGACTGTGCCTAAGGTTTAAGCTTGGCTAAAATTTTATATTATGACGCAAGCTGTGGCATCAGCGGTGATATGAATTTAGCTGCTCTTGTTGGGCTTGGCGTGGATTTTGACTATCTTTGCTCTGAGCTAGAGAAGTTAAATTTGAGCGGAGAATTTCGCCTGGAGCGAAAAAATGTAGTAAAAAACGGCATTGCTGCGACCAAAATAGACGTTGTCTTGCTAAATTCGCAACCTCACGCTAGAAGCTACGCTGATATCAAGCAAATTTTAGCTAGCTCAAATTTGAGCGAATTTTGCAAGAAAAAGGCCGCTGCGATATTTCATGTGATCGCGCAGGCTGAGGCAAAGGTGCATGCAGTTAGCATCGATGAGGTGCATTTTCATGAGGTTGGAGCGGTTGATAGCATAGTAGATGTCGTAGGGGCCGCGATCTGCCTTGAGTATCTATATAAAAATTTTGGCATTTCAAGAGTTTTTAGCTCAAAGATCGAGCTTGGCGGTGGCGTAGCAAAGTGCGACCACGGCACTCTAAATGTCCCAGCGCCTGCCGTTTGTGAAATTTTAAAGGGCGTGCCTGTAAGTCTTGGCAGAGCAAATTTTGAGATGACTACACCAACAGGTGCGGCGATACTAAAAGCATGCGTAGATGAGTTTGTAAGCGATATAAATTTCAAAATAGAAAAAGTAGCTTATGGAGCTGGTGAAAAGAACGCTCCAAATTTTGCAAATGCCCTTCGCGCGATGATCTGCGAGGTGGATGAGAGCCAAAATTTGGTGCAAAAAATGATATCTACAAACATAGATGACATGGACGCGGAAAGCTTTGCCTTTGCATGTGAAATTTTACGTGAAAATGGCGCTCTAGACGTCTTTAGCCACTCTATCTATATGAAAAAAGGGCGCATCGGCTTTGAGCTAAATGTCTTGTGCCGCAACGAAGATGCGAAAAAGATAAAAGAGCTTATATTTACGCACACGACGGCTATCGGCGTTCGTGAGATAGATGTCATAAAAACCGAGCTAAAGCGAAAATTTGTAAGTGTTGAGACGAAATTTGGCGATATAAGACTAAAAATTTCAGGCGATGATGAAAAGGTAAAGCCTGAGTTTGAAGAGTGCAAAAGCGCTGCACTTGCGCATAAAACATCAATATTTCAGGTAAAAAAAGAAATTTTTAAAAAGTATGACGAAGTTAGAAATTCTAAAAAATGATATAAAAAAGCTAGGAAATTTAGCCATTGCTTTTAGCGGCGGCGTGGATAGCTCGCTACTGCTAAAGGTCGCTGCGGACGTGCTTGGCGAAAATACGCTAGCACTCACGGTAAAATCGCCCTACATGTCTTTGCGAGAGATAGACGAGGCGGTAGAATTTGCTAAATTTTATGGCATCAGGCACGAGATATTTGAGGTAGGCATCGCTGATGAGATCAAGCTCAATCCGCAAAATCGCTGTTATCTTTGCAAAAAAGCAGTTTTTTCAAGGCTTCTTGCGCGCGCAAATGAGCTAGGTTTTACAAATTTGGCTGACGGCACAAACAAAGATGATCTTGGCGAATATCGCCCAGGGCTTAAGGCAAAAGAAGAGCTTGGCGTGCTTTCTCCGCTTTTAAATTTGAGCAAATTTGAGATCCGCGAACTCTCACGTGAGCTAAATTTAGCAACTGCTGAAAAGCCAAGCTATGCATGCTTGCTAACTCGTTTGCCGCATGAAAAAGAGATAAGCATAGATGAGCTAAATTTAGTAGAGGCGGCTGAAAATTTACTGATAAAAAGTGGCTACGCAAATGTGCGAGCAAGGCTTGATGATAAAAAAATGAAGCTGCAAATGCCATTTTCTAGCATGCAAAGCTTTTTAAACGATGTGAAATTTAAGTCTATCGTTAAAGAGCTAGTAGCACTTGGCGCAGCAGAGGTGATGCTTGATCTAAAGGGGCTTAGAGAGGATGTTTTGGCATGAGCGAGGCTGAAATTTTAGAATTTATCGCCAGTATAAAAAATGGCAAGATGAGCGAGCAAGATGCGCTAAAGTATCTAAAAAACTATCCATTTAATGACATCGGATGCGCCAAGATCGACACTCAGCGTGCTTTGCGAAATGGTACTGGTGAGGTGATATATGGGGCAAATAAAACAGATGATGAAATTTTGCAAATTGCTAGTGCGATCGGCGAAAAAAATGAAAATATCCTAATCACAAGAACAAATGAGAATGTTTTTGAACGCATACGTGAGATCTTTCCGCAGGCAAATTTTAATGCTCGTGGCAGGGTGATTAGCGTCAAATTTAAAGAACTAGCACCCACAAAAAGCTACATCTCGATAGTCTCTGCCGGAACTGCCGATGGTGCAGTCGTGGAGGAGGCCTATGAGACGGCAAAATTCTTAGGCAACGATGTGAGAAAATTTACCGATGTTGGCGTGGCAGGACTACATAGGCTGATAGCAAAGATCGACGAGATACGTGGTGCAAAGGTCGTCATCGCCGTTGCTGGCATGGAGGGCGCACTTGCTAGCGTATTAGCAGGCCTCGTGAGCGTGCCGGTGATCGCGGTGCCCACCAGCGTGGGATACGGAGCGAGCTTTGGCGGGCTGGCGGCGCTGCTAGCGATGCTAAACAGCTGCGCAAACGGCGTGAGCGTCGTAAATATAGACAACGGCTTTGGCGCCGCGTATAACGCGAGCCTGATAAATCATCTTTAAATTTACGCCGCCGCGCGGGTCAAATTTAAAAGCTAAATTTAAAAGGAAAGCGTTGCGAGAGGAAAATTTAAACAAGCAAAAGGCTAGGCCGAAGTACGCTAAAAAGCTCGTGCAAAAGGCGAAAACAAAGCAAAGCGCGCGAACGAGGCTAGCGTTTTTAGCCGCGGCGGTCCTGATTTTAGCGGTAGAAATTTATATCGCGATCTGCGTGAAGGGCGGTTTCGTGCGCCACTACGCGGGCGATGTTTTGGCCGTTATCTTGCTTTATGCTTTGGCTCGGGCTGCATTTAGCACGCCGCCGTCAAATTTGCCGCTTAAAATTTTCGCGTTTGCGGCAGCTTTGGAGCTTGCGCAGTATTATGGCGTGGTGCAAATTTTAGGCATAGAAAATAAAATTTTAAAAGTAATGATCGGCGGGACGTTTGATTTTGCCGATTTGCTCTGCTATGCTGCAGGCTGCGTCCTAGCGGGCGTCTATGAAAAATTTGAAAAAAGGAGAAGCGATGGATAAACAAAAAGCCGTGCAAAAGATGACCGAGGTCATGGCTAAATTCGTCGGCTACACGGGCAAGGTGTTGCCCGACGACGTAACTACGAAGCTGCGGGAGCTTAGCGAGCGCGAGACGCAGCCACTAGCGAAGGAGATCTACGAAACGATGTTTGAAAACCAGCGCCTGGCTAAGCAGCTAGACCGTCCGTCCTGTCAGGATACGGGCGTGATCCAGTTTTTCGTGCGTTGCGGCGCGAACTTCCCGCTCATAGGCGAGCTTGAGGAGCTACTACGAGAGGCTGTACTGAGGGCGACGCGCGAGGCTCCGCTGCGCCATAACAGCGTCGAGACGTTTGACGAGTACAACACCGGCAAAAACGTCGGCAAGGGCACGCCGAGCGTCTTTTGGGAGATCGTGTCAGATAGCGGCGAGTGCGAGATCCACACCTATATGGCGGGCGGCGGCTGTAGCCTGCCCGGCAAGGCAACCGTGCTGATGCCGGGGATGGGCTACGAGGGAGTCGTAAAATTCGTCATGGATATAATGACGAGCTACGGCATAAACGCCTGTCCTCCGCTGCTAGTGGGCGTAGGCGTGGGCACCTCGATCGACGTGGCATCCTTGCTATCTAAAAAAGCGCTGATGAGGCCGCTTGGCTCGCAAAACCCAAACGAGCGCGCCGCGCTAACCGAAAAGCTACTCGAAGAGGGCATAAATAAAATCGGCCTGGGCCCGCAAGGCATGAGCGGCGCAAGCTCTGTGATGGGCGTGCATATCGAAAACTGCGCCCGCCACCCCAGCGTCATCGCCGTCGCCGTAAACGTGGGCTGCTGGTCGCACCGCAAAGGCCACATCGTCTGGGACGCGGGGCTAAATTTTGCCGTAAAATCGCACAAGGAGTTCGCGCTATGAGTAAGAAAATTTTAACCACGCCGATCAAGGCCGAGGATCTGGCCGACATCAAAATCGGCGACGTGATATACCTCAGCGGGCACATCGTCACCTGCCGCGACGTGCCGCACAGACGCGTCGTGCAGGAGGGTCGCGACCTACCGCTAAATATAGCAGGCGGCGCGATCCTGCACGCTGGACCGATCATCAGAAAAACGGGCGATAAAAGCTTTGAGATGGTCTCGGTGGGGCCGACTACCAGCATGCGAATGGAGAAATTTGAGCGCGAGTTTATCGCTAAAACGGGCGTGCGCCTGATCGTGGGCAAAGGCGGTATGGGCGAGGTCACGATGAGCGGCTGCAAGGAGTTTGGCGCGATACACTGCGTATTTCCGGCAGGCTGCGCGGTGGTGGCCGCGACGCAGGTCGAGCAGATCGAAAGCGCGGACTGGACGGAGCTTGGGATGCCTGAGACGCTGTGGAAGTGCCGCGTGAAGGAGTTTGGTCCGCTCATCGTCTCGATCGATGCGCACGGAAACAATCTTTTCGAGCAGAACAAGGTCAAATTTAACGAGAAAAAGGATGCGGCGCTGGCTGAAATTTTACCGCAGGTCGGGTTTATAAAGTAGTTAAATTTGAGCGACTTGCGCAAAACGCGCATACGCGGTTTTGCGTTTTATAAATTTACTCTAAAAAGAGAGCTTTGATGAGTTATTTTACATGCCTTGCTTGCTAATCCGCCTTGGCTTAGAAGCGCAAAACGGATTATGCTCGTAGTATCATTTAAATCAGCACGAAAACTAGCTTTTGGATATTGTTGTTTGCGTATGTCTAGAAAAATTTATGCCAAAACGGATTTTTTCGGTAAAATTTACTCAGCCGCAGTATAAAAGTATAAAAATTAAAAGGATAAAAATGAAAAATTTATTTTATGCAACATTCGCTGTTTTGCTTGTTTTTACGGCAGCTAGCCGAGCTGAGGAATTTGATGCCAAACAAAAAGAGCTTTTTGCTAAGCAGTTCAATAAATACGCAAATCTCTGCCAACAAAAAGACGCCCTAGCCTGCGAACAAATTTTTTCGATGCATAAAGAAGGCGAGATAGAAAACGACGAAAAAATTATGCAAGAATCAATGGAAAATCTAGATAAATTATGCGCCGAAAAAAATTTAAACGCCTGCTTGATACTAGGTAACATCTACTCAATAAACAAAAAGTACAAAGACTTTGAAAAAGCGGCTAAAATTTTAAGCCCGATGTGCGAAAGCGGGAATCAAGACGCCTGCGCGCTTTACGGAGGCGTATTTAGAGAAAAAGGAGAGTCAAAGCGAGCCGTGGAGCTTTTTAATCAAGCATGCGATAAAGGCTCCGCTCGCGGATGCGATCTTCTTGGTCGTTACTACTACAGGGAAGATATGGAGCAGGCGTATTTCTATACGAAACAAGCTTGTGCAATGAACGAGAAAATGTGCTATGGACATGGACTCGTACTACGAGAAGCGGGCGAATACATTGACGCGTTTTATGCTTTCGAGAAATCCTGCTATAGCCAAAAATATAATATTATCTCTTGCCTGATGGCGGATTTAACCTATCAGCATAGCATAGTAGCAAGTCTTATTGAAGCACCAAGAAAATTATATATTAAGCTTTGTAAACAAGCGCCTTATATGAAAAACGACTTTTGCAAAAAAGCTAAAAATACTCCGCCTTCTCGTACTTTTTTACCGGTAACAAAGCCGTAATAGCCTTTGTATTAAATCAAATTTGATTCGAGTTTTTTAACCTAATTTAGATCTAGATTTGCCTTTGATGTTTTTGGCTTGTATTTTAAACCGAAGCGATATTCATTATCTGATGCATATTTAGAAAAATTATATTCGAGTAGAAATTTTACGGCAAATTTTTGCCTAACTACGAAAACGGCATCAAAGATTAAAAGGATAAAAATGAAAAATTTATTTTCTGTTACATTTGCGATTTTGCTTGTTTTTACGGTAGCTAGCCGAGCAGAATAACTAAATGCTAAACAAAAAGAGCTTTGGAATAAGAAATTTAGCGAATACGTAAATAGCTGCGAGCAAAAAGACGCGCAAAAATGCTGTAGAAAATCTAGGAAAACTATGTATAAACGGCGATTTTGACGCTTGTTTGATACAAGGCAGAATCCATACGAAAAGCAAAGACTACAAAAAAGCCGCTGAAATTTTAAGCACGATGCGCGAAGACGGAAACCAAGATGCCTGCGCGCTTTACGGAAAAGTTTTAAAAGAAAACAACAAGCCACAACGGGCAATAAAACTTTACAAGCAGGCATGCGACAAAGGCTCGGCACGCTGTTGCGAACTCTTGGGCGATTACTACGAAACACGATCGGAACAGGCGTATTTTTATGCGAACAAAGCCTGCAAAATAGACAAACAAAGGTGTCTTTTGTTAGGAGGTATCTTATGCTTTGAAGACAAATTCGTACAATCGTTTAAAGCTGCAGAAAAATCCTGCTATAGCCAAAAATACTACATTTCTTCTTGCCTTATGGCGGCTATGGCTTACGAAAACAAACTAAAGAATTTTATGAAAAAGCCAAAGAAACTATACTCTACTCTTTGTGAGCGAGCGCCGCATAGAAAAGAAGACTTTTGTGTCGAGGCTCGGTAATTGCCGTGCGATTTTACCGTGCGTAGTCGCTTTTGCCCATAAGCGAATCGGGACTAGACTTTTTAAATTTACCATACTATATTTACCTTAAATTTATCCGTCCAGGTTGATCGGTTAAATTTAAAAACTTATCGTCGTTGCGCTCACAAACTTAGCCGGCAAATTTGACGCAGGCTAAACGCTCAAATTTGCCGTTTTACTTCAACTCACCCCAATCCTTCGCCACATTTAGGCTCGTTTTTAGCGGCACGTTTAGTTTGTAAATTTCTTGCATTATCTTTTGCGCCGCTACGCCAAACTCCTCCGCGTAGCCGTCCTGCACCTCGAAAATCAGCTCGTCGTGTATCTGCAAAAGCATTCTAGCGCGCGAGCTTAAAAGCGGGCGGATCTTTACCATCGCCATCTTGATGATATCGGCAGCCGAGCCTTGAAATATCGTATTTACAGCCTCGCGCTCATACATCGCCGTTTGCATCGGCGTCGCGGCAGTAAAATCAAACAACCGCTTTCTACCCAGCAGCGTGCGCACGAAGCCCTCGTTTTTCGCGGCCGTTTTTATCCCCTCTAAAAAGCCCTTTATCGTAGGGAAAGCTTTAAAATAGCGCTCGATATACTCCTTTGCCTCGGCGCGCGTGATGCCGACTTGCCCCGCTAGCTTGCTCGAGCCCATGCCGTAGATGAGGCCAAAATTTATACTCTTAGCCACCGAGCGGTTTTGCCCCTCGGCGCTACCAAATATACTAATCGCCGTGCGCGCGTGGATGTCCTCGTCGTTTGCAAACGCCCGCAAAAGCGCCTCGTCGCGGCTAAAGTGCGCGAGCAGTCGCAGCTCGATCTGGCTGTAGTCAAGACCCACGAAGCTAAAGCCGCTTTTGGCCTCAAAGCAGCCTCGCACGTCTTTAGCTAGCGCACCGCGAGCCGGGATATTTTGCAGGTTCGGATTTTTAGACGAGAGTCTGCCGGTGCTCGTTCCCGTCTGGATAAAGTTCGTGTATATCCTGCTGTCGGCGTCTTTTTTAGCCAAATTTAGTAGCGGCTCGCAGTATGTGCTTTGCAGCTTATATAGCTCGCGGTACTCGAGTAGTTTAGGGATGACGGGATGCTCCTCGGTGAGCTCGGCTAGCACGGCTTCGTCGGTGCTGTAGCCAGTTTTGGTCTTTTTCTTTACGGGTAGTTTTAGATGTTCAAACAGCACCGAGCCTAGCTGCTTAACGGAGTTAATATTAAAATTTTCGCCCGTTAGCTCGTAAATTTCGCTCGTTAGGGCCTTGATCTTAGCGTCGTTTCGCAGGATCAAATTTTGCATTTTCTCCTGGTTTATAGCGATACCCTCGCGCTCCATATCAAAAAGCGTGAGGATGAAAGGAAACTCGTGCTTGCCTGCAAGTGCGAGCAACTCGGGATCAAGCAAATTTAAAAAGCTTTTGTAAAACTTCAGCGTTATCCACGCGTCCTCAGCGGCGTATTTGGCGGCATTTTCAAGAGCTACGGACGCGAAGGTCTCGCCGCGCTTTACTACGTCTTCAAATTTGATCGTATCGTAGTCGTAGAGCCGCTTAGCTAGCGCGTCCATACCCACGCTTGAGCTTGGATCCATGAGCCATGCTAGTATCATCGTGTCTTTAAAATTTACGGGCGGCTCAAGCCCCAAATTTCGCTTTACGACCTTAAAATCATACTTTAAATTTTGCCCGATCACGCAGCCTTTGTAAATTTGCCCTATCGCCCAGGCGGCAAATTTCTCGCTCACCTGCTTCGGCGCACCCAGATACTCGTGCGCCACGGGCACGTAGTAGGCCTCCTCGTCGTTAAAGCAAAAGCTAAAGCCGACCAGGCGGGCGTTTTGCGTATCGACGTCCGTGGTCTCGGTGTCAAACGCCACGAGCGTGTCCGCGTCAACGTTTGCCAGCAGTCGCTCGATCTCATTCTCGTCCGTTAAAAGTCGCGCGTTAAAGCCGAGCTTAAAATCCGCATTTTCGCCTGCGTCTTGGCTATTTTGCAGCGCTTTTAAAAGGCGGTTTAGATCGTATTCGCGCAGAGTATCAGCGACTTTTACGAGCGGATTTTGCTCGGGAAATTCCGCCCTTTTTAGATCGAGCACGTCCGGCACGTCGTCAAAGAGCGAGGTTAGGCGCTTGCTCAAAAACGCGCTCTCTCGCCCTTCTGCTAGCATCCCGCGGATACGTTCGTTTCGCACTAGCGGCAGGTTTTCGTAGATGCCCTCTAGGCTGCCAAATTCGTTTAGTAGCTTTTTGGCGCCCACCGCGCCGATACCTTTGACGCCCGGGATATTATCCGAGCTATCGCCAGCGATCGCGAGAAAATCGCGTATGCAGCTTGGCGGAACGCCGTATTTTTCTATGCAGCTCGCGCTATCGTGATCGATCTTGCTTTGCGGGCTGTAGATGCTTACTTTGCCGTCCTCGATGAGCTGATAGAGGTCCTTATCATGCGTTACGATACGTACAAATATATCCCGCTGCTTGCACTCCTTTACGACGCTAGCGATGATGTCGTCAGCCTCGTAGCCTTCACGGCTCACGGCGGCTAGACCCATTTTTTCTATCATTTCGATGCACACGGGCAGCTGCTCTTTTAGCGCAGCGGGTGGCTCGGAGCGGTTGGCTTTGTATTCGCCCAGGATCTCGTGGCGCAACGTTTTGCCCTTGCTATCTAACGCAAAGATGATGTAGTCGCTGGCAAACTCCTGACGCAGATTCATGATAAAGCTAGCAAAGCCGCTCACCATGCCGCTTGGCTTGCCTTCGCGGTTTTTTAGTCCGCTCATCGCGTAGTAAAGTCTGAAAAAAAATCCGAAAGTGTCGATGATCGTTAGTGTTTTTTGGCTCATTTTTTATCCTTTTTTTGGGCTAATTTTACAAATTTTAGGCAAAAAAACGGCTGATTTGAGGCAAATTTAAAATTTAGCGACGCGGGTCAAGCGCAGACGCGGTCAAATTTGAGTTAAATTTGACGCTAAATTTGAGTGGGTAAATTTAAAAAGTAGTCAAATTTGAGCGGCCAAATTTAACCGCTCAAATTTAAATCGTAAAAGCCTAAGCCTCTATCGTCACAGGCCTATCAAACGCCGTTATGCTCGGCAGTTCGCCTTTAAATTTCTCGACCTGCACCATGCTCGTGTGCGCAGTGTTGCTTTGCGAGAGCTGCGAGCTAGGCACGTCCTTGGTTAGTACGTTTATGTTGCCGTGTTTGCACAGGCTTTTCTCGCCCCAAACAGCCGGGTCGTACCACGCGCCCTCGCTTACGATCACGACGTTATCTTGCGCGGTGTCGCTCACCAGCGCGCCGCAGAGGATCTCGCCTCGGTCGTTGTAGATCCTCACTACGTCGCCCGTTTTTATGCCGCGCGCCTTTGCCGTGGCGGGGCTGATGAGTGCGGGTTCGCGGTTTGCGATCTCGGAGTAGTTGCGAAGCAGTGAGCTGTTTAGCTGCGAGTGGAGCCTAAATTTAGAGTGCGCGCCGCTGATGGCGATAGGATACTTGCTCACGTCGCCGCCCAGCCACTCAAACGGCTCCATCCACGTCGCGTGCGGCGGGCAGTCGGGATAACCTAGCTTTTCGACCGCTTCGGAGTATAGCTCGATCTTGCCCGACGGCGTTTTCAGCGCGTTTTTCTCGGGATCGGCGCGGAAGTCAGCGTAGTTTGTGAAGTAGCGCTTTTTCTCGTCGATCTTATCAAATTTGACATATCCTTTTTGCCAAAACTCCTCAAATTTTGGCATCGCTATACCCATACCCTCGGCTTTTGCAGCAGCGTCGGCATAAATTTCCTTCACCCACTCAAGTTCCGTTTTGCCCTCGCTAAAGGCCTGCTCGTACTCCTCGCCCCACTGCGCGCAGATGAGCCGCGCGATCTCAAAGTCGCTCTTGCTCTCGCCCGCGGGCTTTACTAGCGGCTTAATCGCAAAAAGGTATTCGCTAGTAGAGTTTGCAAACTCTATGTCCGTGCGCTCGCATTCTAGCGCTGCCGGTAGTACGATATCGCTGAGCCTCGCCGTACTCGTCCAAAACGGCTCTGTGGTGATGATCGCTTCGATCTTTTTCATCGCCGCGACCGCGCGGTTGGTGTCGGGGTGCCGGGTGAAGGTCGAGCCGTTGGCGTTAAACATCACTCTAATGTGTGGCATGACGTATTTTTTGCCGTTGCGCTCGATTTCTTTGCCCGGCTCCATGATCGCGTCTATGAGCCTGCTGTTTGGTATCTCGTGGTATTTAGCCTTAGCTAGTTTGCCTTGCGGGGCGATGTATTTTTCGTTTACCGCCGGGTTAAAAGCCTGAAGCTTTGGCGCGACGAAGCTGATATCGGCGTTTTTATGCATCTGATCGTTCATCACGTAGCCGCGTCCGGTCTTGCCGATGTCGCCTAACATCGCCGCTAGAGTTATCAGCGCCCAGTACGCCATCTCGCCGTGGTGCTGGCGCTGGATAGAGTAGCCCGTGACGATGAGCGCGTCTTTTTTAGCCAGCGTACCCGCTAGCTCTTTTAGCTCCTTTTCGCTCACGCCGCAAATTTTACTCGCCCATTTTAGATCCTTTTTCACGCCGTCTTTCGCGCCCGTGAAATAATCCTTAAATTTATCAAACCCGACCGTGTAACGTTCTATAAATTCCTTGCCGTAAAGGCCGTTTTCGTAAAGATAATCGCAAAGTCCGATCAGCATCGCCGTATCGGTGCAAGGGCGCACGGCTAGATACTCCGCGCCGAAATACTCCGCCGTTTCGTTGCGGTAGACGTCAACGCTGTAAATTTTCATCTCGCCTTTTTTAAATTTATCCTTCATAATCTCGTAGTAGGCGTAGGAGTTGTGCATCGGAACGCCGATAGCGATCTTGTTTGAAACGACGGGATTCGTGCCCCAAAATACGATCGTCTTGGCCTCCTTTACCACGCCCTCCCAGCGCGTCGGAGCGTGAGTCGGATCGATAGAGCCCGTCACGTGAGGCAAAAACGCAGTCGCTGCGCCGTAAGAGTAGCCGCCAAGCTCGCTCACGTAGCCGCCAAGCGCGTTTAGCATGCGTTTTGCGGTGCGCTGCGAGTGACCGACCTTGCCGAGGCTGCCCCACTGATAAAGCTGTCCGTAAATGGCCTCCGAGCCGTATTTGTCGAAGTTTTCTTTTAAAATTTTAGCGCTTAGCTTTATCGCCTCGTCCCAGCTAACGCGCACGAAGGGCTCTTTGCCGCGAAGCTCGGGCTTTGGATCTGAGGGATCAGCAAGGAAGCTTTTGCGCACGTAGGGGTATTTCACGCGCGTTTCGTTTTGGATGTGATCGCTTAGGGCGTTGTTTAGCACCGTTGGCATCGCGTCGCCCTCAAACGGCTCAGTACCAACGACTCTGCCGCCGATGGTTTTTACGTAAAACGCGCCGAATTTATTCGCACAAAGCCCCATCTGCTCGTCAAATATCGCCTGCGCCGCCGCGTCAAACTGTTTTGCTTGCGCCGAAGCTGCCGCGAGCGCGCCTAGTTTTAGAAAATCTCGTCTTTTCATGATTCTGCCTTAAATTTAAATTTGATTGGTTGATTTGGTTTAAATTTAGCGGAATTTACGTGGTTGAGTTTTGCATGGTTTGCCTTTTAACGTATTACGCGACCTCGCGTCTTGGCGGCGATTTTACTAAATTTGGGCTTAATTACCGTTTTAGCGGCGGTTTTTAAAAATAGCGTAAATTTAGGCCAAATTTGATAATATCTCATCAAAATTTAAAGGAAGCAAATGTCAAATTTGAAAGCCGACTTTGAGCTAAAGCCTAACGCCGAGTATAAAAAGACGGCGCGCGAGATCGCTAAAATCGTCTATAAAGGCGATAAATTTATGCGCTATATCAGCCTTTGCGACTTTGCGGCAATTGTTACCGGGATGATTTTTATCACACTTTTGTGCGTCAAATTTTACATCAATGACCTTGGCTGCTTGCTTGAGGACTACGGCTTTGAGAGCGCAGCTATTTTGCCCTATCTTGCGTGGATAGGCGCGTTTTTGACGGTGCTTTACGCCACGGGCTTGCGACCTTGGCTGCTGATTCGCGCTATGCTAAGCAAAGCAAACTACAGCGAATTCGGGCAAAAAAGCGTGATCTTAGAGGATGAGTTTTTCGTGCAAAAGAGCAAATTTGGCGAGGGCAGATACAGGTACGGCATCATCAGCGACGCTCGATATGTGGGCGAGTTTGTCGTCGTTATCATCGCAAACTCCATGTTTTGCGCCGTGCCGCGAGAGGCTTTTGCGGACGGCGGAGCAGAGTTTTTAAGCGAGATAAAAAAGCACGCGAAGCTAGACGCGCAAAATCAAATTTAGGATTTAAAATGAGCGAATTTGACGAGCTAAGTTTACACGAGCCGTTTCTAAAAGGGCTACGCAATCTAATAAACGGCAACCAAGCTAAGCCTGAGGATTTGGTAGAAATTTCGCACGAAATTTTTGATTTTGAAGCCACAGCTAGCGTGACGTGGGAGTTTTACGGCAAGCGCGAGGAGAGCAAGACCGCAGGCGGCGCAAAAGAGCAGATACACTTTGGCGACGACGTGCGAGGCTACGAAAATCATGCCAGAGAGTGCTTGCTGCAGGCTAGAGATAGCGCGGATCTGCGTGAAATTTTACTCACCGAATTACGCCAAGACGCAAAAGAGGCCGTCGCAAAATCAGGCGGCGCGGTTAGGTATTACGATTTTAAGCCATTTAGCATGAGCGAGCGTTGCGACGAGTGCGGAGGCGACGGGCAGACGCGTTGCGGCGAGTGCGGCGGACGCGGTAAAAAAACCTGCTCCAGCTGCGGCGGACGCGGACGACAAAGCTGCTCCACGTGCGGAGGCAGCGGCGGCGTAAATCGCCCTCACACGCAGTACAACTCCGACGGTAGCACCTACGTGACGTATCGCTACGAGAGCTGCTCATCATGCGGAGGTAGCGGCTCAAATACCTGCTACGGCTGCTCGGGATCAGGCACGGTTAGGTGCGGCGGATGCGGGGGATCAGGCTATGTGCAGTGCGCCCAGTGCAGCGGTCACGGATATTTTACCACGGTAGCAAACATCGGCGCCTACGCGAAACCCAGCGTAAATTTACGCATAAAATCGCGCGCCTACGCCGACGAGCTTTTGGACTTCTTGTGCGCGCGCAGCTGTAAATTTCTCTCGCAGACGATACCGTTTTATCAAGACGAAGAGAGCGGCGACGAGAGCTCGCACCTGTTTTCTTATGTGGGCTCTAGCGCGATAATGCGGCTAAATTTTATCCTGCTAGGCAAGGAGTACGAGGCGGTTGGCTTTAGCAACCCGCCCTACGCATTTATCAGGCCGCCATTTTTCGACGATCTTTTCGCAGACGAGATTTCTATGCTAGAAAAGATCGACGCCGACGGCAAGATAACTAGGCGCGAGGCGTTTAAATTTTTCACGCGCTACTGCTCGCAGCCCGCTCTAGACTCCGCGCTAAAGCGTATCGCTAAAACGGACGGCGCGCAAACCGAGGCCGCAAATGCCGTGATAGAGGCCTGCGAAGGCTACGTCTCAAGGGGCGCGGCGAGCAAACTGGGCGATACAATGAAAAAATGCCTGGATAAAATCTCTCCCGTTTACTCGCCTGCGGTTTGGTTTGGGCTGGGTTCGGTGTTTTGGCTGATTACGCTAGTTTTTACGGCGGGATTTTTGGGCGAAAATTTAGCCGAGCGCTACATCATGTCGCCTATTTATACGCTTATATTTTTGGCCCTTTGCGCGGGCGTTGCTTTGTGCGTCTTGGCGCCTCTTAGCGCGCTGGTTACGCTGATTCGCCGTAGTGCCGTGCCTAAAGAGTACCGCCAAAGCATGCGAAACAAAGAGGCTTTTGCTCTGTTTTTTAAAATTTTAGCCGGCTTTGGAGCAGTTGGCGCGATCTATGGCGCGATATCTAGTTTTGGTTACGCTCCGACTCTCATGCAGCTTGACGAGCGCTTTGAGGCGTCGCGCAGCCTGGAGGCCAAATTTCGCGAGATGACGGCTAAATTTGAGGGCTCTAGCGACCAAGAGCGCGAAGCAAACTCGACCGCCGCAGCTAAAACCGCGCCGCAGATCACGCAAAAAGAGAAAATTTTATACGTGCAAAAGGCTATCGGCGTCAAATCTGACGGCATCATGGGCGCGCGCACGCTCAAAAAGGCGCAGGAGTTTTTGGACGCAAATTTGACGAACGCGGATGAAATTTACGAAGCGATAAAAGCAAAAGAAGCAAGCCGCGCAAAGTGATTGATTATAACTCATTTTAGGAGGATAAAATGCCCAAAATCAACTGGGACGGAAGGTCTGCGGGCAACGGCGCTTGGGTATACGAGGGTAACGAGCTAAAGCCCAAATACGGCGCAACCACACACAATACCTTTGAATTTGACGGCGGGGTGCTAAAGCCCAAAACCGGAGCCAACTCCTCTAACACCTTTGAGTTTAACGACAAAAAAATAAAACCCAAATACGGCGCAAACTCGAGCAACACTTGGGTTATACAAGGTAGTGTCGTTAAGCCCGATTTTGGCTCAAACTCGAGCAACACCTACGACATAAACAAAGCTCCTATCGCCGTTATAATAGGGCAAGTCTGCCTAAAACTGTGGTAGCGGGACAGGATACGAGCCGTTTGTTTTAAAACTTACGATTTTGGCGTGCGGCGCGGTAAATTTGACTCGGATTAAATTTGACGCTCAATTTTAGTGGGCGCCGCAAGCTAAAATTTAAAACAGATCCGCGTTTTTGTCGCTATTGTAGACATATTCCATCGTCCGAGCGATCCTCTGCGCTTCGTCCAGCCCGTGCATATCGGCGATAAAACCCAGAGCCTCGTCGATACCCGCGCTCACGCCAGAGCTAGTGTAAAATTTCCCGCTAACGCACCAGCGGGCCGCACGCACCCAGTGCACGCTAGGAGCCTCTGAAGTAACCCACTGCCAAGATAGTTTATTGCTCGTGGCCTCCATGCTGTCCAAAAGCCCTGTTTTAGCTAGCAGCACCGAGCCCGTGCATACCGCGATCACGCATTCGTGTCTGCGCGCTAGCTCGCCCAAAATAGCGATAAACTCGCCATCATGCGCAAGCTCTCTAGCCGCAAAACCGCCTGGCACGAGCAAAACATCAAATTTAGCTATCTCGCTTAGCTTTCGCGTCCAAATTTTAGCGTTCGTACTGCTGCCGACGAGCCCGCCAGTAGCCGAGAAATACTCTATCTCATAGCACTTTTGCTCGCCTTCCAGTGCCCTAGATAGCGCCTCGGCGGGTCCTAGCGCGTCCATCGTAGTAAATCCCTCGTAAAGCAAAACATTCACAGCCCTCATCGCGATCCTTTGTCAAATTTAGTTTCAAATTTAGCCCAAATTTGATTACGAGCGGCTAAAATTTAATGAGACTTTTCGCATTAGCGAGATAAAATTACAAAATCACTTTAAATCAAATTTTTAAGGAAAAACGATGCTAAGCGACAGAGAAATAGAAGCGAGCGCAAAGCCGCAAAATATCGTAAAAATCGGTGCAAAACTAGGGCTAGGCGAGGAGGCGCTAGACACCTTTGGCAAGCTAAAAGCCAAGATCGAGCCCCGACTAGGTAGCGCACCCGGCGCAAACCTCATCCTAGTTACCGCGACCAACCCGACGCCCTACGGAGAGGGCAAAACGACCGTGACCGTCGGGCTATCTGACGGCTTAGCGCGTATCGGCAAACGCGTGTGCGCCGCACTTCGAGAGCCAAGCCTTGGGCCGGTTTTTGGTATAAAAGGCGGAGCGACAGGCGGCGGTTACTCGCAGGTGACGCCTAGCGAGGATATCAACCTGCACTTTAACGGCGACTTTCACGCTATCACCTCGGCAAACAACCTCATTGCTGCGATGCTGGACAATCACATCCACCACGGCAACGCCCTAAATATCGACCCTGCGCGCGTCGTTTTCAAACGCTGCATGGATATGAACGACCGCTCGCTAAGAGAGATCGAAATCGGCCTTGAAAAGAGCAATAAATTTACACGAAAAGACGGCTTCGTAATCACCGCCGCTAGCGAAATAATGGCGATCCTATGCCTCGCAACCGACCTAAAAAATCTAAAAGAGCGCGTAGAAAACATCGTCGTCGCCTACGATAAAGATGGCAGCCTCGTTCGCGCAAAATCCCTAAACTGCGCCGACGCCGTCTGCGTCCTGTTAAAAGAGGCGATAAAACCAAACCTCGTGCAGACTCTTGAGGGCACGCCAGTACTCATCCACGGCGGACCGTTTGCAAATATCGCACACGGCTGCAACAGCGTCATCGCAACTAAAACTGCGCTAAATTTAGCGGGCTACGTCGTGACCGAGGCGGGATTTGGCGCTGAGCTTGGAGCGCAAAAGTTCCTCGATATCAAGTGCCGCACCGCGGGACTTGCGCCAAAGTGCGTCGTACTAGTAAGCACTATCCGCTCGCTAAAATATAACGGCGGATGCGACAAAGACGGCATCTCGCAGCCAAATTTAGACGCGCTAAAGCTAGGCGGCGAAAACCTAAAAGCCCACATAGAAAATCTCAAAAATTTCAATCAAAACGTCATCGTCGCGCTAAATAAATTCGCGACCGACACAGACGAGGAGATCGCTCACGTGCGCGCCCTTTGCGAGGAGTCGGGGGCTGAGTTTAGCCTGTGTGAGGGCTTTTTAAAAGGAAGCGTGGGCACAGAGGATCTAGCTAAAAAAGTCGCACAAATCTGCGAAAAACCGGCTCGCGAGATAAACTTCACGTATGAGCCCGCCGACCCCGTCAAAACCAAGATCGAAAAGATCGCGACTAAAATTTACGGCGCCAAAGAAGTAGTCTTTAGCCCGCGCGCGCAAGAAGACTTGGCCGAGATTTCGCGTCTAGGCTTTGACGGCTTGCCCGTTTGCGTCGCAAAGACGCAGTATAGCTTTAGCTCGGACGCTAAGCTGCTAGGACGACCGAGGGACTTTAGCTTCGAGGTTAGCGCGCTCGAGATCCGCGGTGGAGCTGGCTTTATCGTGGCGGTCAGCGGATCGACGATGCTGATGCCGGGACTACCTAAAGTGCCTGCCGCCGAGCAGATGAAAGCGGAGTAAAACGAGCTCCGATTCGTCAAATTTGAGTGTGAAATTTGATCGGTCGGCGTAGTTTGATTTTAAAAAGTGGAGGCGAATTTGGCGGAAATAACGCCGGGTTCGCCTTTTTAAATTTGACTTGTTTGCCCTAAATTTGCCATCAAATTTAAAACGTTAAATTTAGCAAATGCCTGTGCTAGCTCGTAAATTTTATGGTAACGCTATTCGTGCTAGATTTTTATCTTACCGTCCATACACCGCCGAAACGCAAAATCAAATTTACTCGCTCAAAGCAACGTGTCAGCCTATCGCCAAATTTGCACTATTTTACGGCGTTTTAAATATCCGAATTTAATGCTCGAAATTTGCCGCAAATCTTGGCAAAATCGGCATAATGTATTTTTTGGCCTAGGCAAGTCAAAAAACCTAGCACGAAACGGCGCTAAATTTTCACCTTCTCCCACAGCTCGATTTCACCATCGACCTCTTTAAAAATACTCGCGATTTCTATATTTTTTACGCTTAAATTTCGCTCATAAGCCTTGACGTCGCGCGACTTTAGCTTCTCTTGCAAAAAGGCAAATTCATACTCGATCTGCCCGCGAGTGACGGCTATTTTGGCTAAATTTCGCTCGTCAAATTCGCCCACTTTTGCCGCGTCAAATTTATACCCGCGAGCGCAGGCCTGCGCAAAAACCTCCGCCAGATACGCATTTATCGCCTCTAGCGTGTTTTCGTGCGCGTAAAAGCGGTCGAGCTGCGGGTGATTTTTGTAGCCCTTGGTGAGTCCATCCAGCACGTTTTTAGCTAGCAGCGCCTCGCGCCAAAGTGCGACTAGTCCCTTTGCGTCGAGATATTTAAAACTTATCGTCCAAAGCCTCATTTTTGCCTTTCGTTAAATTTACCGCAGTTTTTGCTAGCCAAATTTGGCGAGGTTAAGCCCGCAAATCATCAAATTTTTACCGTAAATTTGATCCGCTTCAAACTTCTCAAAATTTTTATTTTTTCTTTGCCTTTTTTGCCGCGTTTTTCATGGCTTCTAGCTCCTCAGCCAAAAATTTACCCGTATAGCTGCCCGTTTTTTTATGATTTTTAGCGACCTCTTTTACGCTGCCTTCGGCGATGATTTTACCGCCCTTTGCGCCGCCTTCTGGCCCCATATCGACGATGTAGTCGCAGTTTTTGATGACGTCCATGTTGTGCTCTATGACAAAGACCGAGTTGCCAAGATCGACCAGGTGATGCAGCACGCGCACGAGCCTATCGACATCGGCAAAATGCAGCCCCGTAGTCGGCTCGTCGAGGATATAGAGCGTATTTCCAGTGTCTGAGCGGCTAAGCTCCTTTGCGAGCTTTACGCGCTGCGCCTCGCCGCCGCTTAGCGTCACGGCGTTTTGTCCTAGCGTGATATAGCCTAGTCCCACGTCTTGCAGCGTCGTTAGTTTGCTGGCGATTTTTGGCACGGATTTAAAAAACTCCACCGCCTCGTCGATGCTCATATTTAGCACGTCGGCGATGCTTTTGCCTTTGTATAGGATTTCTAGCGTCTGTGCGTTGTAGCGGGTGCCGCCGCACGAGTCGCAAACGACGTTTACGTCTGGCAAAAAGTGCATCTCGATCGTGATCTCGCCCTCGCCTTGGCACTTTTCGCAGCGTCCGCCCTTGACGTTAAAGCTAAACCTGCCGATCTTGTAGCCTCGCAGTTTGGCCTCTTTAGTCTGCGCAAAAAGCCCTCTGATCTCGTCCATCACGCCCGTGTAGGTGGCAGGATTACTGCGCGGAGTGCGTCCGATCGGGCTTTGATCGAGATAGATCACTTTGTCTAGATTTTCTAGTCCGCTCAAATTTACCCCAGCTACCTTTTTTACTTTTTTAGCGCGATTTAGCTGCTCCTGGGCTTCAGGCAGCAGGGTTTGCAGTACGAGCGAGCTTTTACCCGAGCCAGAAACTCCCGTGATACCGACTAAATTTCGCAGCGGAAAGCGCGCGCTTAAATTTGAGATATTATTGATATTTACGTTTGAGATCTCGAGCCACGTGTCGCTTTTGCGGTTTTTTTGGTAGTCGATTTCCTTTTCGCCGTTTATGTAAAGCGCTGTTTGCGTGCTTGAGTCTAGCAGGCTTTTCACGTCGCCGGCAAAAACTATCTGTCCGCCAAATTTTCCCGCTCCAGGCCCGATATCTACGACGTAGTCGGCCTCCTCGATCGTTTTTTTATCGTGTTCTACGACGATAACGGAGTTGCCTTTGGCTTGCAAATTTCGCAGAGTTTTTATGAGCTTTAGCGTATCACGCTCGTGTAGACCGATACTAGGCTCATCCAGCACGTACATCACGCCGCTAAGGCCCGATCCGATCTGGCTTGCGATCCTGATGCGCTGCGCTTCGCCGCCGCTGATCGTGCGCGCGTCGCGTCCGAGCGATAGATAGCCAAGTCCCACGTCGTAAAGAAAAAATAACCGCTCGTTTATCTCCTTAAATATCGGCTTTGCGATCGTTTTATCGTATTCGCTAAGGTAGCCAAAATTTGACTCGTCCGAGAAAAACGCAGTGCAGTTTTCGATACTCATGTCCAAAATCTCGCCGATACCGCGCCCTGCGACCTTGACAGCTAGGCTTTGAGGCTTTAGCCTGTGTCCGCCGCAGTCGTCGCAGACCTTCTCGCTCATATATTCGTCAAAGTCCTTGTAATCCTTTAGCAGTCCGTGCGTGATTTTTAGCGCGCCCTCAAATTTACGCAGCAGCTTGTTTCGCTTCCAGAAAAACTCGACCTCTTTTACGTTGCCGTAGAGTACGAGGCGCCTTTCGTCCTCGCTAAGCTCGCCATACGGGCGCTTTACGTCGATGCCGTTTTGCTCGCAAAAAGCTAGCAAAAATTTATAATAATAGCTCATGTTGTAGCCGTATAGCAGCTTTATTGCGCCGCCTTCGATGCTTTTTTCCTCGTCGATCACTTTGGTTAGATCTAGGCTATATCTGATACCAAGGCCGTCGCACCTCTCGCACGCGCCTTTTGGGGAGTTGAAGCTAAAACTAAGCGGCTCAAGCGGAGTAAATGAAATTTTACAATCAAAGCATGCCGAGTGCTCGCTATAGTGGATGAAGCTCTCTTTTAGCCCGAGTTCCTGCGCATTTGCGATCTCGACCTCGACCTCGCCGTAGCTTTCACCCAGCGCTTTTTCTACGTCTTGGGCTAGGCGCTGCGCGTTATCGGCGTCTATCACGATGCGGTCTACGATGAGCTTTATCGTGTGCTTTTTGGTTTTGGCTAGCTCGATCTCCTCGTCTAGACGCACCTGTACGCCGTCTATCTGAGCTCTCACGTAGCCTTTGCCGCGTAAATTTTCGATCAGATCCGCCCATGTGCCCTTTTTCTCGCGCACAAGCGGAGCGTAAATAACGACTTTAGCGCCCTGAGGCAACTTTTGGATCTCGTTTATGATGTCGCTAGCCGACATTTTAGAGATCGGTTTGCCACACTTGTGGCAGTGCTGGATGCCGACCCTTGCGTAGAGGAGGCGCAGGTAGTCGTAAATTTCAGTGATCGTGCCAACCGTTGAGCGAGGGTTTTTGGACGTGGTTTTTTGATCTATCGCGATAGCAGGCGTTAGACCCTCGATCTTATCTACGTCTGGCTTGCCTACGCGGTCTAGAAACTGCCTAGCGTAGCTGCTAAGGCTCTCCATATATCTGCGCTGCCCCTCGGCATAAAGCGTATCAAACGCTAGCGTGCTCTTGCCGCTGCCGCTAAGTCCGGTGAAAACTACGAGCTTATTTTTTGGGATTTCGAGGTTTAAATTTTTCAGGTTGTGCTCGCGCGCGCCCGTGATTTTTATGGTGTCGTTTGCGTTCATTTTCGCTTCCGTGATTTTAAATTTTTAACCCGTCATTATACCCAAAATCGCTTTAACTAAAATCGCTGTTACTTTTATCAACACTACGGCAACTGTCGTCTTTATCGCTTCGGCTGTTTTCGGGCTTAAATTTTAATCAAATTCGGGCTGTTGTGACCGCCCGAATTTACCCTTATTTAATAGGCGTTACTGTATCATCGTAAAAATATTTTAACTTAAGGCTATAAAATGAACGACATCCAAAAATCCTACGATGAGCTTCCCTATATCTCGGCTGCATTTGCAGAGACTTCGCCTGCGCGACTTGAGGCTTTGGCTTCGTTTTTATCACTAACCCCGCCGCCGTCCAAAACAGCCAAAGTGCTAGAAATCGGCTGCAGCTACGGCGGAAATTTATTTCCTTTTGCCATCGCAAATCCGCAGGCAAAGGTGCTAGGCATAGATCTAAGCGAAGTGCAGATAAATAAAGCCAAAGAGCTAGCCGCACAAATGCGCGTGGATAATATCGAATTTAAAGCAAAAGATATCTGCGATTTTACGGATGCAGACGTGAGAGATTACGGCAAATTTGACTACATCATCTGCCACGGCGTTTATAGTTGGGTGCCCGATATGGTAAAGGACGCGATCCTAAAAACCATCAAGCTATTTTTGAGCCCAAACGGCGTTGCCTACGTGAGCTATAACGTCTATCCGGGCTGGAAGATCAAAGATACGATCAGGGATTGTTTGATTTTCGGTACCAAGGACATAAAGGGAGAAACCGCAAAGGTAGCTAAGGCTAGAGAGCTTTTAAAAGTACTTGGAGAATACGCCAAATTTTGCCAAAAAGACGGTAATGCGAGTCAAATTTTTGTAAATTTCGAAAGTCTAAAATTTCATATCGATTATATTCTAACGATGAACGACTCATACATAGCTCACGAGTATTTGGAAGCTTTTAATAATCCGATTTATTTTAAAGATTTTGCAAATAGTCTAGAGAAAAATGACCTAGCATATCTTGCCGAAGTCGGACTCGAGGATGTTTTTCAGTCAAATTTGGGGCTGGAAGAGTTTGACTCGTATATAGACGCAAATTTTAGCTCGCGTATCGAAAAAGAGCAGATGCTTGATTTTTTAACCAATAATATTTTCAGACGTAGTATGATAGTGCACAAAGAGCTCGTTCCAAACGATTTTAGCGTAAATATCGGCGTGAACGAACTTTGCAAGCTGCATATATCGGCAGACTTTAGCAAAACGAAAAACGGCTACCTAAACATCAAAAATATCGCGATGAAGCCTGAATACAACTGGCTTTATCAAGTCTTTACCGACGTTTATCCGGCAAGCGTAAATTTTGCCGACGTCGCAGCGCTTTTAAAAGACGACGAAAATGCGGTAAAATCGGCGTATTTTGGCTTTATGGAGATTTTAGCCGCAGACTGCGCTAAGCTAACGACCTACGAGCGACCAAAAGTCGTTTACGAAGTAGGTAAAAGCCGCCTAAAAGAGCGGGTACGCGGATATTTTGAGTATTTTAGTGCCGCAGATGAACCGGTGATCAAAATCGCTGACGAACTAAACGTACCGGCAAATTTTTCTCAGTTTGATGCCTTTATCGCTCTTAAATTTAACGGCGAAAACTCGCCCGAAAATATCGTAAAGCAAACGGCAAAATTCGCACAAGAGCGTAAACTGGAGTTTGCCCTCAAAAACGGCGAAGCAATAAAAACCGTCAGCAAAAACGAATACCAAAAAGCAGCCGAAAACTACGTAAAAGACCTTGAGTTAAAGCTAATCGACGGCGGATTTTTAGAAAATTTCTGATTTTTATTGAAGGCGAGTGGGGTAAATTTACCCCACTCTCTTATTTATCGCAAATTTAATCGTATTATTTTAAATTTATAAGCTCAAATTTAAGCAAAAAGCTTATTTATCATTATAATTAACGTCGTACAGATGAGCGCGAGTAGGCATCTTTTTTGGACGGTGCGGTCGATCTTTTGCGCTAAAGCTACGCCAAATCTCACGCTTATAAGCGAGCCGATACCGACTAAAACGCCGACCTCGTACTGCACGAGTCCTTGCGAAGCGAGGCTAATAAAGCCCGAAATCGATGAAAATATCACGAAAAATAGCCCCGTACTAACGGCCTTTTTGATGTCGTAATTAAGAAAATTTATCAAAACCGGCATGATGATAACCGAGCCGCCGATACCCACGCTAATCGCTACTATACCAACAAAAAGCCCGACGAAAAAAAGCGGAACGAGAGAGGGATTTTGCGCGCCTTTTGGCTCGGGGTTTTTAAAAAACAGCTTAATAACGTTAAAAGTCTGAATACAAATAAGCGTTAGAAGCAAAAATTTAGACGGTACGCTCGCCACGATAAAACCGCTCGCACTCGCCCCGCAAAAGCCGCCGATACCCAAAACCAAAGCGGGTTTTAGATCGACGTTTTTGTTTTTTATATTTAAAAGCGAACCGTAAACTGAGCTAAACACCATCTGCAGGACGCTCACGCCGATTGCGTATTTGACGTCAAAGCCCAAGAATACGAGTATCGGTACGGCCGCTGCGCCGCCTCCGATGCCCAAAAATCCAGACAAAAAGCCGACAAATAGCCCCAAACATACATAGCCGATCGATGCAACCGATAAAATTTCCATAATCTCGCCTTAAAGTAAAATCCGATTTTAGCCGTTTTTGGGTAAAATTAATTTTAAAATTTAAAAAAGGGAAGTTATTGAAAAGATTGTTTTTGATGATTTTTGCGGGATTAAATTTGGCCTTTGCCAGCGTCACAGCAGGCCAGAGCGAGCTAGAGCTAGAAGCTGCGGTTAAGAGGTTTCAAAGACTGCTTGATATGAAGGATATTAGCGAATTTGCCGTAGTGCCTCATCATATTTTCGCCGCGCAAACGGGAGTAAATTTGACGCCGTCGATCACTGTGATTTTCGGTGCTCCAGGCGTACTTGCACCGTTAATAGAGTGCGAACCAAGCCTCGCGCTAGAGCTTCCGTTTAAGTTTTTATTTCAAAAAAGAGACGGCAAAACTGTCGTGAGCTTTGAGGATATAAAAAGCGTCGCGGCTAGATACGGCGTCTTTGACTGCCACGCCCTAGACGCGGCGCAGAGGCTAGAGCGCGAGCTTTTTGACGCCGCCGTCAAATGAAAATTAAGCTTAATTTTTATATAATCGACGCTCATTAAAGGATATTTTATGTTACTTTTGAACCCCGTTTTTTATTACGAAAAGATCCGCGAAAAATTCGCCAACTCCTACCTCGCCGAGGACACGACGCAGACCATCGTCGGCATCGACTGCGAGTATATCAGCAGCGAGCAAACCGATTTTGCGGGGCTTAAGAGCTATTTTAAAGCTCAAAAATCGGGTGCGCCTTTTGCGGGACTGTTTGGAGTGCTAGGCTACGGCGGAATAAAATATTTTGAAAAAATACCCGAATTTAACGCCTCACAGTACGATTTCCCAGACTTTTTCTACGCTAACGCCCGCGCCTACCTACACTTTGATAAAAATAGCAAAATTTACAGCTTTTACGGCGACCGCGAGCGGTATTACGATTTTCTCGTTAAATTTAGCACAGATGACGAAGCGGCCGCCAAGGAACAGCGCGCAAAAAGGCAGTGCAAATATAAAATTTTAACCGATTTAGAGGGCGAAAAAGCGCATTTTCTAAAGATCGCAAAGCGCGCCAAAGAGTATCTAAAAAGTGGCGACGTCTTTCAAGTCGTGCTAAGCGAACAGCTAAAACTAGCCTCGGATATGGATAGCCTAGACTTCTACCGAGCCTTGAGCGAGGCAAATCCGAGCCCGTATATGTTTCACTTTCCGACCCCGTACGGCGACGTCGCGGGCTCTAGCCCCGAGCTAGTCTGCGAGATCAAAGAGGGCAAGATCTACGTCGCACCTATCGCAGGCACTCGCGGACGCGGCAAAGACGCGATCGAGGACGTCGCGCTCGAGCGCGAACTGCTAAACGACGAAAAAGAGCTAGCCGAGCACAAAATGCTCATAGACCTTGCTCGCAACGACATCGGCCGCGTCAGCAAGCCAAAAAGCGTCGCGGTCAAAAACGCCATGCGCATCGTGCGCTACGAAAGCGTGATGCACATCGTAAGCGACGTCTACGGCGCAAAATCAGACGATCTAGACGCATTTGACGCGGTCGGCAGCATCTTTCCCGCAGGCACGCTCAGCGGTACGCCGAAAATCCGCGCCATGGAGATCATCGCCGAGCTTGAGTCGTATAAGCGCAACGCCTACGGCGGCGGCATCGGATTTTTCCACTTTAATGGCGATGCGCAAATGGCGATTTTGATTAGAAGCGCGATATTTGCACGCAAATTTGACGCTAAATTTGATGCTGGCAGGCATAACCCGCACCTTGACGGAGCAAACGAGCCAAATTTAGAGGGTGGCGAGCTCGATGGAAATTTTGCCGAAATTTTCGTGCAGGCTGGAGCGGGTATCGTGATAGATAGCGTGCCGGAATACGAATATAAAGAGATTTGCAAAAAACGCGCCTCGGTGCTAAATGTGTTCGCAAAAAACGCAAGGGAGATTTGAGAAATATAAATTTGGGCTTTAAGTAAAGGGGTGGGGGCTTGAATGGCGCTCTGCTAGCAGCTCTCAAAGAGAGTGCAAGCACAAGGCGAGGCAAAGCCGAAGCAAAAGAGCCCCCTTCCCCCTTTAATCCCTCTCCCCCTACGACGTGAGAGGTTGCTGCACTGCGTGCAGGTTAAATTTGGCGCTATTGCGCCGCAAATTTAAATTTACATTTTCAAGATGTGGGTCTCGGTGACCCAAATTTGCAAATTTGAGTTCAAAAAGTTAAGGCGAAGTATTTTATAGAAACATTTTGCTTTGCAAAAACGCTACGCTTGTTTTGAGATGGATTTGAATGTTGCGATGAAATTTTCGACCGAAGATAGAACATGTAGTTCATCGAGGGAGAAAATTTTTAGCTCATTCAAAGGCACTCAAAAGACAAGCCGTATAAAAGGAAAGAAATGATTTTATTGATAGACAATTATGACAGTTTCGTCTTCAACGTAGAACAATATCTACGCGAACTAACCGACGAAGAAGTACGCTGCGTGCGCAACGACAAAATCACGCTAGACGAGATCCGCAGGCTAAATCCGAGCAAAATCGTATTAAGCCCGGGACCAAAACACCCGCAAGATAGCGGTATCTGCCTAGAGATTTTAAAAAGCGACATCGTCGCGCCAGTGCTTGGTATCTGCCTCGGGCATCAGGCGATCGGGCTCGTTTACGGCGCCAAAATCAAACGCCTAGAAAAGCCCTATCACGGCAAAACTTCGCTCATAAAAGTCAGCCGCAAAGAGCCGCTATTTACGGGACTGCCGGACGAATTTGAGGTCATGCGCTACCACTCGCTTTACGTGGACGAGCTACCGTCAAATTTAGAGGCTTTGGCCGTGAGCGAGGATGGCGTAGTGATGGCGCTTAGCGCGAAAGATAGGCCGATTTTTGGTATCCAGTTTCACCCCGAGAGCTACTTCACGCAGTACGGCAAAAAAATCATCGAAAATTTCATAAACTATGAAGCCACGCCTGCGGCAGAGGTCGCCAAAGAACCCAAAATCCGCCCGCTCAAGCCGTTTCTAATCAAGCTGCAAGAAAACGAGCGGCTAGACGACCGCGACTTTGAGCAAATTTGCGAAATCATCGCAAGCAAAGAGTACGAGATCACGCAGCTAGCGGCACTTTTGGTGCTAATCAGCGAAAAAAGCCTCTATCCGCAAAGCCTCGCAAGCCTCGCCAAAAACATCCTAAAATACTCGCAGACCTACCGCGATCCATCGCCGATGATCGATCTTTGCGGCACGGGCGGTGACGGCTTTAAGACGATAAATATATCAACCAACGTCGCGTTTATCTTAGCGAGCCTTGGCGTCAAGGTCGCAAAGCACGGCAATAAGGCCGTTTCTAGCAAATCAGGCAGCTCAGACGTGCTGGAAATTTTGGGCGTTCATAGCTCAAATTCGCTCCTACGACAGCGAGAGCTGCTAAACGATAAAAATTTGGCCTTTTTCCACGCGCCGTTTTTCCATCCGTTAGTTGGCGAAGTGCGCGAAGTGCGCCAGCGCCTAGGTATCCGCACGGTTTTTAACGTACTTGGCCCGCTGCTAAATCCAAATTTGGCGCTCAAAAATCAGCTCGTGGGCGTCTATCATAAGCCTGTTTTACGCCTCTATGCCGAGACGCTGCAGCTGCTGGGACGCGAGCGAGCGCTGGTGGTTCGCGGCGAGGATGGGCTAGACGAGATCAGTCTATGCGATGAGACGCGCGTCGTGGAGCTGCGCGGCGGCCAGATCAGCGAGTACAGCATCACGCCCGAGCAGTTTGGCTTCAGACGGGCGTTTCACAGCGAGATCGAAGGTGGCACGCCTGAGCAAAACGCTGAAATTTTAAAGCAAATTTTAAAAGGCGAGTTGGACGGACCGAAATTTGACGTAGTCGTGCTAAACGCGATGTTTGCGCTCTACACAGCAGGCGTCGCGGACAGTCCCACGCAGGCCAAAGAGGTCATCCTGGACGCGATAAAAAGCGGTAAAGTTTATCGCTATTTCGAGGACTACGTGCGAGGCGTAGCGTGACGCTGGTTAAAATTTGCGGCATCAAAACGCCCAAAGAAGCGCGCGAGGTGGCGAGCCTGGACGTAGATTTTTTGGGCGCGATATTTGCCAAAAGCAAACGTCAAGTAAGCGCTCAGACGGCGCGCGAGATAGCCGGTATAGCGCACGAGGCAGGCAAAAAATGCGTCGGCGTTTTTGCCGGACAAAGCGACTGCGAGATAATGGAAATTTGCGAATTTGCCGCTCTTGACGTCGCGCAGATCCACGGCGAGGCTAGCTCAAATTTATACGCAAATTTAAAGGCGATGGGGCTAGAGGTTTGGCGCGTTTATAGCGTGCTAAATGCGCTTCCAGCCATAGATACCGCGCTTTGCGATATGCCGCTTTTTGATTGCAAAGGCGAAAATGCCGGCGGCAACGGCACTAGCTTTGATTGGGAGATTTTGCGTGCAGTCAAATTTGACTTTGGCATGGCGGGCGGCATCGGCGAGCATAACGTGTGCGAAGCAATCAAATTTAACCCGCGAGTGCTTGATCTAAACTCAAAAGTTGAGGATGAAAACGGTATAAAATCGGCGGAGAAAATAAAGAAAATTTTGGAGCTCATAAAGGTGTAAATTTTGCTTGCGATGGAGGCAAAATTTACCACTTTGCCGCCTCGTCCAAATAAAATATCGTTTGTTTCAATTTTTCTCATTTTGCCCGCTTTCCGGCTGACGCTGCTATACCGCACCTCAAATAAGCCTAATAAAAACTTAAAATGCTAAAATAAACGAAAATTTAAAGGATACCGATGAACACCAAAGCATATTTCGGAAAATTCGGCGGGCAGTTCGTGCCCGAAACCGTGATGTTCGCGCTAGACGAACTCGAGGCCGCGTACGAAAGTATCGCAAAAACGGCTGAATTTAAAGCCGAGCTAGACGACCTGCTAAAAAACTACGTCGGACGCCCGAGCCCGCTATATCACGCAAAACGCCTAAGCGAGCACTACGGGCATGAAATTTATCTAAAGCGCGAGGATCTAAACCACACGGGCGCGCATAAGATAAATAACGCCCTAGCTCAAGCGCTTCTAGCCAAAAAAATGGGCAAAAAGAAGGTTTTAGCCGAAACGGGTGCGGGTCAGCACGGCGTGGCGACTGCGACGGCGGCGGCATTGCTCGGTCTTGAGTGCGACGTATATATGGGCGCGACAGATGTCGAGCGTCAGCAGCTAAACGCATTTCGCATGCAGCTTTTAGGCGCCAGAGTCGTTAGCGTAGAAGATGGGCTAAAAACGCTAAAAGAGGCCACCACCGCAGCGATCCAAGCGTGGGTAAACGAGATAGAAAGCGCATTTTACGTCATCGGCTCAGCAGTCGGCCCGCACCCGTATCCTAGGATCGTGCGCGACTTTCAAAGTATCATCGGCCGCGAGACCAAAGAGCAGCTAAAAGAATACGGCGTGCATCCGGACTACATCATCGCCTGCGTCGGCGGCGGCAGCAACGCCATCGGCATCTTTAGCGCGTTTTTGGACGACGCGGACGTAAATTTGATCGGAGTCGAGGCTGCGGGCCTAGGCGCGCACACGCCGTATCACGCCGCAACTCTAACCAAGGGCCGCACAGGCATCATCCACGGCATGAAAACGATCGTTTTACAAGACGAATACGGCATGATCGAGCCCGTACATAGTATCTCAGCTGGGCTTGACTACCCAGGCGTGGGTCCCGAGCACGCGCACCTGCACGAGAGCAAGCGAGCCGCCTACTACGGCGTCACCGACGACGAGTGCATAAACGCGCTATATCTAACCAGCCGCCTAGAGGGCATCATCCCGGCGATCGAGAGCTCGCACGCGTTAGCGTATCTAGAAAAGCTCTGCCCAAATTTGACGAAAAAAAGCGTCATCGTCGTAAATGTCTCGGGACGCGGCGACAAGGACATAAACACCGTGATGAGCTACGAGAAAGGAAAAATTTATGGCTAAGGTAAAAGACGCGTTCGCGGACAAAAAAGCAAACATCGGCTACATCGTGGCGGGATATCCTAGCGTCGAAGCGACGAAGGAGTTTTTATTAAATTTAAACAGCAGCTGCCTAGATCTACTAGAGCTTGGCATCCCATACTCCGATCCGCTTGCAGACGGCAAACTCATCGCGCAAGCTAGCTTTGAAACCGCTGCAAAGGGCGTAAACACCGACGCGATATTTGCCATGCTAGAGGAGTGCAAAGGCAAGATAAATAAACCGGTCGTATTTCTCGTGTATTTTAACATCGTATTTGCCTACGGCGTAGAGAGGTTTATCGCTCATTCAAAAGATGTCGGTATAGCAGGATTTATCATCCCCGATCTGCCGTTTGAGGAGAGCGAGGAGGTGGCAGGGTTGTGCGCCAAATTTGACCTTGATCTCATCCCGCTAATCAGCGTCACCTCGCAAAACCGCGCGGATAAAATTTTAAAATTTGGCTCAGGATTTGTCTATGCTCTGGGCGCTATCGGCGTGAGCGGCTCGCAGCGAGCAAGCGAGGAGAGACTAAAAGCGCTCATAGAGGGTCTAAAAAAAAGAAGCGATCTGCCTGTCGCGGTAGGCTTTGGCGTGAAAAACAAAAACGACGCCGACGAGGTAAAAACCTATGCCGACGGCGCGATAATCGGGACTGAGATAGTAAAGCTCACTGCCAAATTTGATGGCGAAGAGCTGA
Source organism: Campylobacter showae CSUNSWCD (assembly GCF_000313615.1). NCBI lineage: Bacteria > Pseudomonadati > Campylobacterota > Epsilonproteobacteria > Campylobacterales > Campylobacteraceae > Campylobacter > Campylobacter showae. Next base: position 74,396 of record NZ_AMZQ01000008.1, read on the forward strand.
TAAAGCAAATCAATAAACTTTTTTAAATTTAGCCGCGTTTACGTTAAATTTAAGTATAATCAAAAAATTTCGTTTAAAGGACGGCGCGATGATGGACGTTGCGGAGCTTGGGATCAAGCATCTGTGCGAGGATACTCTAGGCTACAAAGTAGAGAGCGCAAGGAGCGCGGAAGGCGAATTTTACGGCTCGAGCTTGCCGATTTTTAAGGGTAAAGAGGAGTTTCACTTTTATCTTTACTTTAAAAAAGATACACTAAACCGCTTTGCTAGCGTGCTTCTTGGCGTCGATAAACTAGCCGAAGACGAGCTAAGCGATATCTGCAAAGAGGCAGCAAATCTCATGATCGGCTACGCTAAAAATCTACTCAACGAACGCGAAGCAAACGCCTATAAACTAGGCACTCCCGAGTATCTAGGCAGGACGAGCTTTCACGTCAAACTAGACGACAAACGCGTATATAAAATCAAAAATAGAACATTTCAAGTAGGATACAAAAAAATATGAGCGAAGAACTACAAGAGATAAATGCCGTAGAAACGGCGTTGCAAGGGGTTCAGGAGATGTTGCAAGAGCGCGGTGGGCTTTTTAAAAGCTACGACGAGCTGATGGATATCGGAGTGGATTTTATCTCGGAGCTAGGCACCACGACGATTAGCGTAAAGCAGCTTTTAAAGCTCGAAGTGGGCTCGGTAATCGACCTGGAAAAGCCTGCCGGCGAGAGCGTGGAGCTTTTTATAAACAACCGAATTTTCGGCAAGGGCGAAGTAATGGTCTACGAAAAAAACCTCGCCATTAGGATAAACGAAATCCTCGACTCAAAATCCGTCATCCAGTACTTTAAACGAGAGCAACTATGAGGATTTTCGCGTCGCTTTCGCTGCTTTTCATAGCGCTTTGGGGTTCAAATTTATCCACGTATAACGTCTACGAGCGCGGCGACCGCGTCGATATCATGCTTAGCTTTGACGCTCCTTATAGCGGTGCGATCCTGCAAGAGCGCAAGGACGGCGCTATAACCCTACTCTTTAAAGACCTACAAAACGATCAAAATATAGAAAAAAGCGTAAACTCAAGCATACTACAAGAGATTTTGTTTGAGCCTAGGGGCCAAAATTTAGCCCTCGTGATAAAAAGCGACGCGCAAGTAGCCGTTAGCGCCTCAAAAACCACCGACGGCTTTGGTCTGCGCATACGCGTGACGCCTGAAAATGCGGCGAACCCAGCCGCCGAAACCGCGCTATCTCCGCAAGAAACTAGAGAAAATATAACCGAAGCTACGAATTTATCCGGCGATCAAAACGCATCAAATTTGACCCCGTCGGCTCAAAGCACCGGCTTAAATTTAGGTGCACAAAGCGGCGACGTAAATTTCATGACGCAAGGCATGAGCGATATGATCGATTATAGATATTACGCGGTTTTGGGCGTTTTGGCGCTACTTTTGGTCGTGCTTTTGTTCGTAAAAGCAAAGCTAAAAAACAAGCAAACAATGCGAAAAACAAAACGAGAAAACGGCTGGTTTGAAAAGGTAAAAAGCGACGAAGGTGTGGAGATAATCTACGAAAAATCGCTTGATGATACGAACAAGGTCGTGCTTTTTCAGCATCTTGACAGACGCTATCTCGTGCTAACGGGCACATCAAACGTGCTTTTGGATAAATTCGGCGAAGAACAGATGACGAGCGAGCAGGATTTCCAGAGCTTTTTTGAAGAAAATCAAAAAAAGCTAAACGCCTACATCGAAAACCGCCAGACGCTAGACGCATACAAAGATAAGGCAAGTATAGACTAAATTTGCCTTTTTAAAATTTGATGAAATTTATCGCAAATTTCATCAAATTCCTCCAACAAATTTCACGCAAAACAGATCGCAAAGGTATCCGGCTTAGTCATTTTTTTGATATTTTCCTTCGCCATAAACAGCTCCTTAGCGCCGTAAATTTGCAAAGTGTGGTTGATAAACTCAAACTCCAACTTTTTATGCGCGCAGTTTGCATCGAGATTTTTAGCAAGCGCGAGGATAAAACTCAGCCAGCGCACGACGTCCTCGCTCGGTAGCAGGTTTTTAAAGCGCTCAAATTCGCTCGAGCTTTTTTTACCGTTTTGCGCGATGATCGCGGCAACTAGGCATTTTTGTGCATGCGAAAAGCCGTAGTTTAAGGCATTTAGTACAAAAAACGCCGAACTAGCGTGCTCGCCGTAAAATCCCAAACACTGCGCTACACTGTGTAGCCTCGCAGCGACGGCCAGCTCGCTCTCGTATCGCCCCTCAAGCCCATGCAGCGGCTCTAGCGCGGCAAAGAGGTCTTTTGCGTATTTAACGATCGTCTTGTTATCGTCTAGCAAAAATCTATCCTGCAAGCTCCTCACACTCGGGTTGAAATTCGGCGGGAATTTACGTGTCGGGCGCAAGATATCGCTCAAAAATACGCCCTCTCTAAAGCCCGCGCCGCTAGTATAGATGTTTTGTGCGCCCACAGCATCCACTGCACCTAAAAAGATGAGCGCGCCCTCTCTAATCGTATCGAAGCGGTCTTTTTTGATGCCGAATTTTCCAAGCTCAAGCACGCTCGCTCGGGCTAAATTTTCGATGAAGTTTTTGTGGTTTTGAAATTTGTAGGCAAAGTTGTGCACGGTTTTTAGCGGGTAGTCTTGCGCCGACATGATAGCAGAAGATATCGCGCGCAGGCTACCGCCGATGGCGACTAGGTTTTTGCTTTTAAAATTTTTAGGCAGACTCTTGAACGCCTCTTTGATAAATGGCGCTGCGGCGTTTAAATTTTTCTTATCGAAAAACAGCTCCTTTAGCCGCACGGTGCCTAAATTTAGCGACACGGCGTCAGTTATCTTGCCTCCACTAACAAGCGCAAGCTCGGCAGACCCCCCACCGATATCAAGCGTGACGAACTCCTCTAGCGGCTCAAGCAAATTTAGCGCCGCCACGCCGCCAAACGTCGCTTCATCCTTGCCGCTAACGACCTTTAAATTTATCCCAAGCTCTTTGCGCGCCATGCCTATGAGTTCGCCGGCATTCGGAGCGTCGCGCAGAGCCGAGGTGCCCATAGCGAAAATTTTCGTACATTTGTAGTTTTGTGCGATATTTTTAAACTCACTAAGCGCTTCGCAGGCCTTTTGCATCGACTTTTCCAAGATCTCGCCGCCGTGCTCGTACGCGCCCTCGCCCAGACGCACCTTCATCTTAAATTCGCCGATGATGTGAAACGCGTAACGCGAAGTCTTTTCAAAAATCGCCATTCGCATCGAATTTGAGCCTAGATCTATGACGGCGGTTCGTTTTGCCATTTATTTGCCTTTATTATTTTTATTTATCGCTAGAGTGAGGGTAGATACCGCGCCGCTGCGCCCGTCGGTGCGGTTTTTGATAGACACCGAGCCGCCCAGAGCCTGAGCCGCACCCTTAGCCAAAAATAGCCCAAGTCCCGCTCCGCCCTTATCGCCAAAACGCTTAAACGGCGCAAAGAGATCCTTGCTCTCATCGATACCGCAGCCCTCGTCTACGACCTCGATAGTAAATTCGTTTTCGCTAAGACGCGAGCGCAGAGTAACCACGGCACCGCGAGGAGAAAATTTGATCGCGTTTTGGACGAAATTTTGGATAACGTGCGTTAAAAGCGTCGGCTGCAGCGTCATCTCAAGACTGCTCGGAGCAAAATCAGTCGCTATATCCTTGCCCTCGCCGCGAGCTAAAATTTTAAAATTATTCGCAGATTGATTCATAAACTCGATGATATCTATACGCACGGCCTCCTCAAACTGAGCGCCCTCCTGCCGCCCGATCTCCAGGATATAGCCGATCATTTTGTTCATCTGATTGATGGCTTCGTTGTTATTTTTGAGCGCTTCGATATACTTTTCGCCCTCGCGCGGCTTTATTAGCGTGACTTCGTTTTTGGTTTTCATCACCGCAAGAGGCGTTTTTAGCTCGTGCGCTACACCGACGAAAAGCTCCTTTTGATACAGTACAAACGTCTGAATGCGTTCAATCAAGCGGTTTAGACTTTTGCCTAGCGGCTTAAACTCGGGCGGCAGCTCGTCAAGACTCACCGTCTGCAAAAACCGCTCGTTTAAATTCGTCATTTTTCTACTTAAAATTTTAATCGGCACCAGCAGCATCCGTGACAAAAAAAGCACGTAAAAAATAATCAGAAGTATCGACGTAGCGTTTACCATGATGATATCGATTAAAATTTGATCTACGAGCTTGCTTTGATGAGTGGTGTCTTTGGTTAGCGCGATACTAATGTCTTCCATATACGGGTAAAATAACGTCAAATGTGTCTTTTGTCCGACTTTTTCAGTTACAAAATGAGGCGATACGGTCTTGCCCTTTACGAGCTTTGCTTTAGTCGGACTGTCGTTTAGCGTGAAGTACTCAAACGGTTTTTCTACTTTAGATAAATTTGCGCTCGTGGATAAAATTTTAGCTTCATATGCGAGCGATTGTGAGATATTTTCGTATATAGTAACCTTGATATACTGATATAAAAGAACGGAGATGATGAGAATTAGCATCGCAGAAGCCGATGCTAATTGCACTATAAACCTATATCTTAGGCTTTTTTGGGAAAGCAAAACCTATACCCGCGTCTTCTGACTGTCTCGATAGTCGAGATATTTAACGGTTTATCCATTTTTTGGCGGATTTGATTGATTGCTACTTCGATTACGTTTGGAGTTACGAGCTCAGGCTCCTCCCAGATCGCGTCTAGTAGTTGCTCTTTGCTGACGATCTGATCGCTGTGGCGCGCAAGGTGAGTTAGCACCTCAAACGGCTTACCTTTTAGCTCGATATCTTGACCTAGATATGTGATTTTCTCCTCGTCCGGATCGATGATAAGGTCGTCTATTTTGATAACGTTCGTACCGCCAAAGCGAAGTCTCGCTTCGATTCTAGCCACCAAAACGTCAAAATCAAACGGCTTTTTGATATAGTCGTCCGCACCCGCTCTAAATGCCCTAACTTCGCTATCTTTATCGTCTTTAGCAGATAGCACGACTACTGCAGTACGCGGGGATTTGTGTTTGATGATGTTGATCAGATCCACGCCGTCGCCGTCAGGCAGCATCCAATCAGTCAAAACCAAATCGTAATTTCTAATACCGATGTAGTATTCGGCATCCTTGAAATTCTCCGAGCTGTCGGTCTGATAGCCGAACTCTTGCAAGCCCTCGGCGATGGTTTTGTTTAGAGTTACCTCATCTTCAACTATTAAAATTCTCATTTTTTCCCTTCAGTGAAATTTGTTGGGATTGTAGCATAAATTAAGCAAGATTTCAAGATACTTTAAAAAAAATTTAATATTTAAACTCGGCTCTTGCGCCAACCGTCGCATTTTTGACGATCTCGATTTTTAAAATTTCCATTTTTAAAAAGCTAAGCGAGTTAAATTTTTCCTTCAACTTTTTTGCGCAAATTTCAAGCGAACTCTCCACGGTGCCAAATTTTTCTTGCGCGTAAATTTCTTCGATAAAATTTATCATTTCCACGTAGTCTATAAACTCGCCGCTTTCAAATTCCGCGCTAACTCTTACCTTTTGCGGCGTCACGCGCTCAAAATCAAGTAGCCCAATGATCGTGCTAAACTCGTAGTCTCTGATAATCGTCGTCAAATTACGCGCTTTTCTTGCCCTGTTATGAGGCGTTTTATGTTTGGCAGATGCTTGTAAACGACCAAAAACGCGATCAAAAATATCGGCGCATAGGAGTTGATGTCGGGAATCTGCGGCTGCAGCGCAAAAGTCGCTACGATAAACGCCACAAGCGCGGCTAGAGAAGCGAGCGATGAAATTTTAAGCAATTTGCCGACGACAAACCAAACCCCAAGTGCGATAGCGATCTCAAGCGGTAAAAAAACCGCCAAAACGCCAGCACCCGTGGCTATGCCCTTGCCGCCTTCAAATTTTAAAAACGGCGAATAGCAATGCCCAAGCACCGAAAGTACCGCCATCGCCCAAAGCGTCGCTGGAGCAAGGCCTAAAAACTTCGCGATTAAAATCGGCAAAACGCCCTTTAAAACGTCGCAAACGACGGTTAAAATCGCGATCTTTTTAGCGAGTTTGGGGTCTTTTTGCTTTAGCACGCGCAAAACGTTCGTCGCGCCGATACTGCCGCTACCTTCGCTTCTGATGTTTACTCCGCCGAAGATATACGCCAAAATCACGCCCGATGGGATGCCGCCTAGCAGATACGCCGTAGCATAAGCTATCAAATTTTCGTTCATTTTTTATCCTGATTTTTGTTTCGATTTCGCAATATTAATTAAATTCGGCTGATTTTTTGATAAATCGGTCATTTTGGAGGACGGTAAATTTGTAAATTTTACCCACCGAGACCTGCACCGCAAAAATGCTAAATTTGGTTTTGTCAAATTTGGATTTTAGTCTTTCTTGTTAAGGGGGAAGGGGCTTGAATTGCGCTCTGCTTTGCAGCTCTCAAAGAGAGTGCAAGCACAAGGCGAGGCAAAGCCGAAGCAAAAGAGCTCCCTTCCCCCTTAACGATCCCCCAACCCCTACAACGTGAGAGGTTGCTGCGCTATGCGCAGGTTAAATTTGGCGCCGTCGCATCGTAAATTTGAATCAAATTTGATGTTTTCAAGATACGGGTCTCGGCGACTCAAATTTGCAAATTTAAACGTAAAACGATAAGGCGAAGTATCGTGAGATGATTTTTCGAGTTTTCTGCTTCGCAAGCTCGCAGCTGCAAGCAGAAGAAGCAAAATTGAGCGTGCGCTAGGCATATAGCCTGCGGAGCGAAAATTTTTGCGAAATCTCGAAAAAGCACTCGCGAGACAAGCCGCTAAATTTACTTCCAAAGAAGATAGAGTTTTTCGTCGTATATATCGCTACTCTTCGGACTAACCTCCACCTCCGTCACCTCCACGTTTTGCACATCATTTTTGGCTTTTAGCGCGCTCGCGTCTTCTTCAAATTTCGCCATCAGCTCCTCGATCTGCGTATTTAGCTGGGCGACTTCTTGCTCGCTTAGTTTGACGTCGCTGCGCTCTTTTAGCACGCTATTTGCCGAGCGCGCGGAGGTTGCGACTTTGCCGATGTTGCCGCTACTTAGCAGCCCTTTGCCAAAAATCGCGCCCAAAATGCTAGCTCCCACCGAGATCGCGGTCTCGATACCTTTGCTCTTGAAGTCTCGCTGCTCTTTTTCCAGCTTTGCGACCGAGCGGTTTAGTTTCTCCTCCAATCGCGCTTTTTGCTTATCAAATTCAGCCGTGAGCTTAGCCGTTTGCGCCTCTAAAATTTCGTTGCATTTGTCAGCCAAACGCACGTAAAACTCCTCCTTGCTCTCGCCCGGCGCCGAGCTTAAATTTAATGCACTAAAGAGCCTAAGCTTGTAGTTTCTATAGATAAATTCTTTGAAATTTTTGGTTAGCTCTTTGAAATTTTTAGCTCCGGCGATAAAGCCCGGTAGCGGCGCGTAGGAGAGCTTAAAATTTGGCTCCGAAACCGCGGTAAAATGCATATTTTCGCTAGCTTCGCTCCAGTCGGCGCTTTTTTGAGCTTCATCCAGCCTTAGCGTGAAATTTACCTCGCGAACCTCGTCAAGCCCCTTTTTGGCGTCGTAAAATCGCACTTTGGCTTCACCGTAAAGATATCCCTCTAGCTCGCCGCCCTCCTGCAAATTTGAGCTTGCGGCGTAAATTTGAGCGATATCCGGCGACAGCACCGGTTTGGCGGCGAAATTTGAGCTTTTTGCCGGGCTTGACCCGCTCAAATTTGACCCGCTCTTTTGCTCTTTCATCAAATTTGAAATTTGCTCGCGACTAAGCGGTCCTTTGAGATAGCTCAGAGCCCAGCGCGTCGAGATGACGGACAGCCCGTCCTCGTGGATGTTTTTTAGTAGGAAGTTGCGCTTTTGCAAATTTGAGATGAGATTTTCTATCTCGCTTTTATCCATCGCAGAGCCCGCAAGCCCCGTCATACCGTCGATCACGCGCGCTTTGTCCTGCGCAGCTTGTAAGCGCCCGATGAACCACGTACCGATGTTGCTAAGGCCTTTGTAATCAAGATCGACCGGGTTTTGGGTGCTCAGTATCACGCCAAGGCCGTGCGCGCGGGCTTGCTTGAGTAGCGTTAGCATCGGGGTTTTAGACGGCGGGTTGCCGTTTGGCGGGAAAAATCCGAAAATCTCGTCCATATAAAGCACCGCGCGAAGCGAGCTCGTACCCTCGGTCTTGCGCATCCACGCGATAATCTCGTTTAGCAGCAGCGTCACGAAAAACATCCTCTCGCTGTCTTTTAGGTGCGAGATGGTAAAGATATTGCACTTTGCCTTGCCGTTTGCGTTAAAAAGCATCTTTGAGATGTCTAGCCGCTCGCCGTTTAGCCACGCGCGAAAATCAGGGCTTGCAAGCAGCGTGTTGATCTTAACCGCTAGTTTCATGCGCTCACTACTCGGGTAAAATTTCTCCACGTCAAATACACCGATCTTAGCAAACGGAGGCGTCGCGATAAAGCCGATGAGCTCCTCTAGGCTCACGTCCGCGCCCTGGCTAAATTTAAGGGTAAAAATGTTTGAAATAAGCAGGTGTTCTTTTGAGTTTACGTCGTTTTCTATGCCCACGAGCGAGAGCACGGAGCTGGCCAGGGAGCCTACGTATTCGCTAAACTCCTCGCTGCCTGCGTCTAAATTTGGGCGCGCAAAATCGCCCAGCAGCGCCACGCCGACGCCGCTACTGCTCTTTGGCGTGTAAATTTTTAGCTCGGCACTATCTTTAAAAAGTCCCACGCGCTCTAGGCTTTGAAACGAGCCTTCGATGCCTTTTGCCCACGTCTGCGCTTCGCTAGCAGCAAATTCATCCACGCTCATGCCTTTGTTTTGCGCTTCGTTTTCATCGACGTAGGGCGCAAAATCCTGCGCGCGCATCTGCGGGAAGGCCAAAGCGAGGTTTGTCATATCGCCCTTTGGGTCGATGATAAAGGTCGGGATGTTATCGATGCAGGCTTCTTCTAGGATGCCGATACCAAGACCAGTTTTGCCGCTACCGGTCATGCCGATGATGGCTGCATGCGTCGTGAGGTCTTTGTTTTTGTAAAAAAACGGCTCTTTGTCTTTGAGGCCGACGTAAAATAGCTTTAAATTTTCCTGAATCGTTTTCATGAAATTTCCTTGTAAATTTTGGGCTATTTTACTGATTTTTGATTAAATTTCGGGTGAAGCTGCGGGGTAAATTTGAAATCGAAGCGGGTAAAATTTAAAAAGGCAAGCGCAATGCTCGCCTTTTAGTTTTGCGTTAAATTTATTGGTAAGTTTTTAACTGCTCTTTTAGCTCTTCTAGAGTTTCTATTACGCGTTTTTTAGTAAATTTTGCTATATCTTCGCCTGCGCCGTCTTTATCGGCTAGCTGACAACAATATCTCATCGCGCCCTTATATTTTAGCGCTACGACAAGTTTTAGATCGGTATCTATTTTTATGTTTTTATTAGAGCCGCTCGCCTCGTCCGGTATGCATAGCTCAAATTTAGCATTTATAAGCTCGCCCTCTTTAAATCCGCCGTCATCCAAGCTAACGACGCCTAGGCCTCCCCTTGAGATGTCGTATAGATTGCCCTGTATTTCGCTACCGTTTTGTGTGAGGATCACCTTGGTGTAACGATCCGGATATACGCGCTGATATTTTCTTAAATTCGCGTGCAAATTTTTCATATACGTGAAATTTTGTAGCGTTACGGTCAAATTTGCAAGATCAAATCCGATGATATCCGCCCTTAAATTTTCGGAAAAATATTCATCGCGTACGATATAGGCGTTTTGTTCCTCTTTCATGGCCAAAATTTGCTCTAATGCTACCTTGCAGACGACCGTATCGTCTTCTATATGCTCTACTTCACCCATGCACTCGACTTTTACGCCATTGTAAAGATTTAGAAAGTGCACCCGACGGTTATCTTTTAACACTTTAGCAAATACGTTTACAGCGTCCTCGCGCATAAAAGAGCTGTCGTTATACGTGCCGTTCATCTGAAATATGATTCCTTCCGAATAAAGTTTAAAACTAGATTATAGTAAAAAATCCTTATTTTTTCATTTAAGTACTGATATTTTGTATTAAACTTAATGTCGTTTTGATGTAAAGATGTAGAAAAGAAGCACTAAGGGCGAGCCCTCGCCCTTAAATCTGGATGATTATAATTTATCTGCGTTGTGAGATAGGTAGTCTGCGACGCCTGCGGTATCGGCCTTCATGCCTTTATCACCTTTGTGCCAGCCAGCTGGGCAAACTTCGCCGTGCTCATTTGTAAATAGCATAGTATCTACCATTCTGATCATTTCGTCGATGTTTCTGCCAAGTGGTAGGTCGTTTATAACTGCGTGGCGAACTGTGCCGTCTTTGTCAAGTAGGAATGATCCGCGAAGTGCTACGCCAGCGTCTTCTAGAAGTACGTCAAAACCGCGAGCGATTGATTTTGTCATATCAGCTACGATCGGAAAGCGAACTTTGCCGATACCGCCTTTGTTTACTGGAGTCTCTTTCCACGCAAAGTGTGAGAACTGGTTGTCGCAAGAAACTGCGATAACTTCGATACCGCGAGCTTTAAATTCGTCGTATCTTTTATCAAACGCGATGATCTCGCTAGGACAAACGAATGTAAAGTCCATAGGGTAGAAGAATACTACCGCGCCTTTCTCGCCGATATTTTTATATAGGTTGAAATCATTTACGATTTGATTGCTTCCTAAAACTGCTGCAGCTGTAAAGTCAGGTGCTTTTTTTGTTACTAACATTTTTTCTCCTTAATAATTTTTATTTGTAGCGAAATTATATCATCTAAAGATTAAAAAGAGCTAAAAATTTAACGTTTTCGTTTTTAAATTTAACGCAAAAATTTAATATCAAATTTACTTAGTTTTTGATATTCTTGCGAAAATTTTAACCAAAAAGGATAAAAAATGGCAGTAAAAATAACAGATATTTGCATCAGCTGCGGCTCATGCATCGACGAGTGCCCGACGAGCGCTATCGTAGACGACGCGGATAACCCGACCGGTGAGGACGCATACTACGTTTACGCCGACAAATGCGTCGAGTGCGTAGGCTATAACGACGAGCCGGCATGCGCCTCAGCCTGTCCGACCGACGGTTGCATCGTTTGGGACGCTCCTTTTGCAGGACAGCCTTCTCGCGCCGAGATAACTGCAGATATGAGAACGGGCGAAACTGCCGTCATCTCGTAAGCTACGCATCTAAGCCATTTTGCGGGGCTTATTTTGAAATTTAATTTTTTTTTGATATAATCACCGCCTTATAAAAACCACAAAAAGGAAATTTTATGCAACAAACGCTTTCTATTATTAAGCCTGATGCCGTAAAAAAGGGCGTTATCGGAAAAATCGTGGATAGATTCGAAAGCAACGGGCTAAGAATCGCCGCTATGAAAAAAGTCAAACTAAGCGCATGCGATGCAAAAGCTTTTTACGCAGTTCACAAAGACAGACCTTTCTTCAACGATTTGGTTGATTTTATGGTGAGCGGACCGGTCGTAGTTATGGTTCTTGAGGGCGACGATGCGGTAGCTAAAAATCGCGATCTAATGGGTGCAACAAATCCAAAAGAAGCAAAACCTGGCACCATTAGAGCCGACTTTGCAGAGAGTATCGACGCAAACGCCGTTCACGGTAGCGACAGCCTAGAAAACGCTAAAAACGAGATCGCATTTTTCTTTGCAACAAGAGAAATTTGCTAAATTTAGGTTAAATTTTGAAAATATCTTTCGCCAAAATCGCAAATAACCAAATGCCATTCGAGCTAAACTCGGACGGAGTAAATTTTAACGGCGAACTAAAAAGAGTAACTCAAAATTTAGTTAGCTGTAAAGGTAAAATCGTAGGCGAAATAGCTCACAACTGCGACCGATGCGGCGAAGATATAAATTTAAGACTTAATGAAGATATAAATTTGATATTAAGCGACGGAATTTATAAAGACAAAGAAGAAAATCTCGACGATGTAGTAGAGTTTTTCGACGGTTTTGTAAATTTAGAAGAAGTATTAACAAGCGAAATAGAAGCTTTTAAGAGCGATTATTTTTATTGTGATAAATGTAAAAATCTATAAAGGAGAATAAAATGGCAGTACCTAAACGAAGAGTAAGTCATACTCGCGCGGCAAAGAGAAGAACGCACTACAAAGTAACGCTTCCGGTTCCCGTAAAAGATAAAGACGGCTCATGGAAAATGCCTCACCGCGTAAATAAAACTACCGGAGAGTATTAATACAAATGACCAGCATTTGCATTGACGCGATGGGCGGCGACTTCGGTCCGCAACCTATTATCGGCGGCGTGATCGAGGCTTTAAAAGAAGTAAAATTTGAAGCCGTTTTGGTAGGCGATACGAAAATTTTAGAAAGCCTCGTTCCGCAAAATTTAAAACAATACGTAAAATTTATTCAAGCCGACGAGGTCGTTTCCATGAGCGACGGCGCCACCGATGCGTTAAAGCGAAAAGAAAGCAGTATTTTTAAGGCTATCGAGCTACTTAAAAATAAACAAACTATGGCCGTAGTTTCAGCAGGACACAGCGGAGCCACTATGAGTCTTGCCACACTTCGTGTCGGACGACTTAAAAACGTCTCCAGACCGGCGATAGCGACGCTAATGCCTAACGTAACGGGCGGTAATACCCTAGTTTTGGACGTCGGCGCAAACGTGGACTGCAGGCCCGAGCATCTATTTCAATTTGCGATAATGGGCGAAGCCTATGCAAAAGAAATTTTAAAAATAAAATCTCCTAAACTAGGACTTCTTTCAAACGGCGAAGAGAGCAGTAAAGGTAACGAAGTCACCAAAGAAGCTTTTGGAATGATTTCAAAACTTGATAGCTTCGTGGGTAACGCCGAAGGAAATCAGGTTTTTGACGGAAGCGTCGATGTCGTGATTTGTGATGGATTTGTCGGAAATATCCTACTAAAAACAAGTGAAGGCGTAGCCGACGCTATAACAAAAATCATCAAAAAACACGTTAAAAAATCCCCAGTCGCTATAGCAGGCTCACTTCTAATGAAAAAAGTTTTTAAAACCCTAAAACAGCAAGTTGATTACGACGAATATGGCGGTGCACCGCTACTTGGCGTGAACGGCTGCGTCATAATAAGCCACGGTAAAAGCACACCAAAAGCTATAAAAAATGCGATATTTCAAGCTCTAAAATTCGCAAACTCCGATATAAACAAAGTTATCGAAGACGAGCTGTCGCACTTCGCAAAATGAAATTACAAAGAAAAATTTAATGCCAAAAGCCTCGCTAATATCCATAGCCGCATACGCTCCACCTAAAATTTTAACAAATTTCGACCTTGAAAAAATGGTGGAAACCAACGACGAATGGATAGTTAAACGCACCGGCATCAGCCAAAGACGCATAGCGCAGGACGAAGATACGAGCGATCTTGGTACGAAAGCGGCAAGGATAGCGCTTGAAAGAGCAAATTTGACCGCAAAAGATGTCGATGCGGTTATCTGTGCAACAATCTCGCCAGATCACTTTTGTATGCCCTCAACGGCGTGTAAAATCGCTAAAAATTTAGGCATAAATGCTATTACGGCATTTGATATAAGCGCGGCGTGCACTGGTTTTATTTATCTACTTGAGCTTGCAAAATCACTGATTGAAAGCGGAAGCAAAAAAAACGTATTGATAATCGGAGCCGAAAAACTAAGTAAGATTGTCGACTGGACAGACAGAACGACTTGCATACTATTTGGCGACGGAGCAGGCGCCGCGGTCGTAAGCGCAGGCGAAGAAAACGAAATAATCGACGTTCACACCGCAGCCGACGGCAACTACGCAAACCTACTCATAACTCCGGGCGGAGAAGAGAAATTTATCAAAATGTCGGGCAATGAAGTCTTTAAAATCGCCGTCCAGACGCTAACTAAAGACGTCGTAGATATCCTAGAAAAAAATCAAATTTCAAGCGATAAAATCGATCTTTTTATACCTCATCAGGCAAATTTACGCATCATCGAAGCAGTCAAGCAACGCTTAAATTTTACAAACGAACAGTGTGTCGTAACCGTAGGAAAATACGGCAACACAAGCTCAGCCTCTATACCTATGGCGATGAACGACGCATACGAAGAAGGCAGGCTCAAAAAAGGTGATCTACTTTTACTAGATGCCTTCGGCGGCGGCTTTACTTGGGGTTCGGCTCTACTTAAATTTGGTGGCGAAACCGCAAATAATTTTTAATCTTACAGTTAAAATTTAAATCTTACGCTTAAATTGATCAAAACCAAAAATCGATTCCATAATCCTTAGTATAACCACCGCATAGCTTACGATCGACCGATTAAACTCGACCAAAAAAGCTAAATTTAGCTCGGCAGAGGTATAATACAAAAAATCACGGAAGGCAAAAATGGTAGTCAGTAAAATCTACGAAATCAACTCTTGCGACGATATGGAGCTGGGCGTTAAACGCTCTACGAAATTAAACTTCAAACTGTGCTACGATGACGATAAGCCGGTTAACGCCATAGTTTTTATAGTGCCTGGATGCGGCGGCGACGTCGATAAAGCATATAGAGACCACCTAGCCGAATTTACTGCGAGAGAATTTAACGTAGCTGTGATCAATGTAGATTATCACCATATCTATAACAGATTAGTTACGGGCGCTAGATACTACATGGACGAATTTGATCAAGAAATTTTAAGAGAAAAATGTCGAGAAATAAACCTGCAATTAGGCGGAGATTTAAGCTCGCTAAAAAATTTCGATAAGCTAAACGGCGTCTTGTCTGCGGTTAGTAACTATATAGACAACAATAAAAATAGCGGAGCATTTCCAAAAGATTTTGTTTTAAATTTATCCCTTACGATTGATCCGGCAAAAGACGAATACCAAAATTTCGGCATTATGCAGGCGCAGGATTTGATAAACGCCCTACTTTTTATAAAGACAAATGCGCCGTTTAAAGTGATTAAAAATTTAAACGAACTACCAGTCGTCATGATCGGTAGCTCACACGGAGGCTATCTATCGCATATGGCCGCCAAGATCGCTCCGTGGCTCATAGACGGCATCATAGATAACAGTAGCTACGCCAAGTATCCGCTTAGGATCGTGGGATTTGGTAAGGAGCTTGACTATATGAATCACTGCTGCTCATCAAACGATATGCTTTTTAAACATATAAATTTTTTCATCTCCGACAAGACGCTTTGGACCTTAAAAGATGGCTCCGATAAGAGATTTATGCCAGCGCACGAAAAGATACGTTATATTTTAAATTTAGACCACGTAAAAACCCAAAGCAAATATCCAAAGCCGATTTATCTAAGCTATCACTATGCCGGAGACGACATCGCTCCTATAGCTGATAAATCGGAACTTTATAACGAATTTAACGTCTGTGGCATAGATGCGACATTAAAAATAATAAAAGACGAAAGCGAGCTTGACGGTAAATTTATCAAATCGCTAACTCACGGCTTTGATATGTCTATAAAAACGCTGATCTCAAAAGAACTTCCGCCGATGTTAACCAAGATTGCAGCTCGCCCTAAACAACCTTGCGAGGATAAAAGCATAACCTATATCTCGGAAAATTTAGAGTATAAATTTTTTGAATCTAACGATAAAATCAATCTACAAGTTTCAAAAATATGGCAAAACGGCACGGTAGTTAAAAAAACGTATAAAATCCACTCCTGCGACGATACCGAGCTTAATATAAAGCGCGAAAGCCTGCTAGAGTTTAACCTTTGCTTTGATACCAAAAAGCCGGTCTCGTCAATAGTTTTTATAATCCCTGGCTACGGAGGAGACGCAGACAGCAACTACCGCGAGCACTTAGCGCAGTTTGTCGCGAGCGAATTTAGCGTAGCCGTAGTAGGCGTAAACTACCACTGTATCGGCGATAGACCGCAAACAGGAGCGACGATATTTTTTGACGATTTAGATAGATCGATATTAAAAAAAGAATGCGCCAGGTGTGGCATAGAGCTCCCGGAAAATTTAAGCGTAATCGATACGCAAACCCTGCTTGATATCGACAATCTAATAGACGCAAGAAAACGCGATAAGACAGTACCTCAAGACTTGTCGCTTAAACTATCAATTTCCCTTCAACCGACTAAAAACGAATATCAAAATTTCGGCATTATGCAGGCGCAGGATTTGATCAATGCGCTACTTTTCGTAAAAGCCAACGCTCCTTTTGAGTGCGCAACCGACATAAACGACCTACCAGTCGTCATGATCGGTAGCTCGCACGGAGGCTATCTATCACATATGGCCGCCAAGATCGCCCCGTGGCTTATAGACGGCGTCATAGATAATAGTAGCTATGCGCTAGCCCACTGGCCTTTTATCGGCTTTGGCAAAGAGATAGATTATATGAAATATTACAGCGGTTACACCAGCGAATGCTATCACAATATCGAGCTTTATTTATTCGACAAGACGCATTGGACGCTAGACAAGGCTTCGCCGGCTTATTTTTCCAAGTCGAGGAAATATATAAGAGAAATTCTAATGCCGCAACACCTCAAAGTCCAAAGCGGCTATAAAAAGCAAATTTATACTAGCTATCATTACGCTTATGACGATTTTTACGCTCCGGCTAGCGAAAAACAACGACTCTACGACGAACTGAAAAATTTAGGTTACGACGCTACTCTAAATATAATAGAAAACGAAAGTCAGCTTGACGGTAAATTTATTAAAACGCTAACGCACGGTTTAGATATGTCGATAAAAACGCTAATCTCAAAAGAGCTTCCGCCGATGCTGGCTAAAATCACAGCTCGACCGAAACAGTCTTGCGAGGATAAAAGCATAAGTTACGTTTCAGACGATTTAGAATATAAATTTTTTGAAGCGAACGACAAGATAAATTTAGAGATAAAAGAACAAAATCTACCGCAGCAAAATCATGATAATAAATAAAACATACGAGATACCCTCCTGCGACGACGTAGAGCTTGGCGTAAAGCGAGATTCGCTACTTGAGTTTAAGCTTTGCTACGATGATGAAAAGCCCGTTAGAGCCCTAGTTTTCATAGTGCCTGGGCTTGGCGGCGATGCGAACGAAAACTATAGAGAGCATTTAGCGCAGTTCGTAGCTAGCGAATTTAACGTAGCGGTAGCTAGCGTGAACTACCACTGTATCGGCAACAGACCGCAAACGGGAGCGACGTATTTTTTAAACGATTTAGACAAAATCATCCTTAAAAACAAATGCTCGAAAATCGGTATAGAAATCCCAAGCGATATCAGCTACGACGCGCTTTCGGTGCTGGATGACTACTTGGGCAATATAAAATCAAGCGGCGGTTTGCCGAGCGATTTTAAATTAGAAATATCCGTAACGCTGCAACCGACCAAAAACGAGTATCAAAATTTCGGCGTTATGCAGGCCCAAGACGTGATAAATGCCGCGCTTTTTATCAAGGCAGATCCGCCGTTTAAATCCGCGACCGACATAGACGAGCTACCCGTAGTCCTAGTCGGTAGTTCGCACGGCGCCTACATAAACGCCTTAACGGCCAAATTTGCGCCGTGGCTCGTAGACGGTCTCATCGACAACAGCAGCTACGCGAAGCTAAACTGGGAACTAATAGGCCTAGGCAAAGAGGCGGATTATCTCAAATTTCGCGAATACTCGACCGATATATATTTTAAAAATATCAAAATTTACGTCTTTACCAAAACGATGTGGACGCTACTGGATAAATCCTCGCCTCGATATTTCTCGCAAGCGCGCGAAGATATACGAAACGCCCTAGACGCCGCGCATCTAAAAGCCCAAAGCGAGTATCCAAAGCCTATCTATGTCGGCTACCACTGCGCCGTAAACGACCACTGCGCGCCGCCCGATGAGAAAGTGCAGCTCTACGAGGAGCTACGCAAACTCGGCTTTGACGCAACCTTGCATATGATAAAAGATGAGAGCGAGCTTGACGGCAGGTTTCTAAAAAAGCTAACGCACGGCCTAGAGATGTCTATCAAGCTTTTGATCGCCAAGGAGCTGCCGCCGATGCTAGAAAAGATAGCATCTCGCGAGAAGCAAATTTGCGAGAGTAAAAGCATAAGCTATTGCTCGGACGGGCTGGAATATAAATTTTCAGAGGCAAACGGTAAGATAAATTTGGAGATAAAAAGATGATTTTATTTGTAAAATTTGCGTTTGCTAGGGGCTAATTTGAGCGGAAAATTTGATAAAAAATTTAAGAGGCAAAAGCCGCGCACCAAGCGCATAAAATTTACGGCGCAATCTTTATCTCAAAAGCGTGTTTATACACAAATTTGACAAAATTACTCTAAGCTAAAAAACCGCCTCATCTTGCGCTTCCAGTCGTCTTTTGGTATTTCCGTATCGTTTGGATCGTCGCTCCAGACCTAACGACGGACGCGAGCTAAATTTAACTCGGCAAATTTAAGACCGACTCGCCGTAAAACCAAAGCAAATTTAAGCGACCGACCTCAAGCCAAAGCCGCTTAAATTTGAGTAAAAAGCAAAATTTGGCGCGCCACAAATTTAAACCCCCGAGTTTAAATTTGCCCGAAACAAATCCAAATTCGCGCGGCGCGTATAGTCAAATTTACCCGTTTTTCCTAGCAAATTCTTTCATAAACTCAGCCAAAGTTCGCACGTTTTCGATACTCACGGCGTTGTAGATGGATGCTCTGATGCCGCCTACGTGACGGTGTCCTTTTAGGCCCAGCATACCCGCGTTTTCGGACTCGGCGATAAAGGCCGCCTCCAGCTCGCGGTTTGCGATGGTAAAGCTAACGTTCATCAGCGAGCGGCTATCTTTTTGCGCGTGACCTCTATAAAAGCCGCCAGAACCGTCGATCGCACCGTAAAGCAGCGCCGCCTTTTGCTCGTTGATCCGGTTTACGCCTGCTAGACCGCCCTGCTCCTGCACCCAGCCCAGCGTCAAATTTAGCAGATATATGCCAAAGGTCGGAGGCGTGTTGTATAGCGACGCGGCGCTAGCGTGCGTATCGTAGCGAAGCATCGTCGGAGTGCGCTCCATGCAGGCTCGCTCCAACATATCTTTGCGGATGATGACGACGGTTACGCCGCTTGGGCCGGCATTTTTCTGCGCGCCGCCATATAGCAGCCCCACGTCCGTGAAATCAACCGGCCGCGAGAAAAAATCGCTCGACGCATCGACTACTAGCGGAGCTTTAGAGCGAGGCAGCTCGCGGTACTGCGTGCCGTAGATTGTGTTGTTTGTGCAGAGGTAGCCGTATGCGGCGTCTTCGCTAAATTTAACCTCTGGGATGCGGTCGTAGGAGGTTTCCTTACTGCTGGCGACTACTTCGTAGGATATGCCCACATTTGCGGCCTCTTTGATCGCCTTACTCGTCCAGACGCCCGTATCTGCATACTGCGCGACGCCTTTGGCGGCTAAATTTAGCGGTATCATCGCAAACTGCAAATGCGCGCCGCCTTGCAAAAATAGCACGTCAAATTCCTCGCCGATACCGTATAGTTCGCGCGCCTTAGCCATCGCGCCGTAGTGCACCTCTTCGAAAATCTTGCTTCGGTGGCTGATTTCCATTATCGAAAAGCCCTTGCCCTGATAGTCGGTGAGCTCGTTTTGCGCGCGCTCAAGCACGCTAAGAGGCAGAGCCGAAGGGCCCGCGCTAAAATTTAGCTTTCTATTCATCCAAAACTCCTTTCAAATTTGAGCTGATTTTAGCGTGATTTGCGTTAAAAAATCATTTCGCGTCGCAAGGGCGGTAGCAAAAGGGCGCAAATTTTACACTTTAAGCTACCTTTTGATACAATTTTTCATATTAAGGAGCGAAATTTGATAGAGATCGAGCGTAAATTTATCCTGCGTGACGCCGCCGTCATAAACGAGCTAAAAGCCCGCGACATCGACGTCCAGCAAAAAGATGTGACGCAAATTTACGTCAAAATCACTCCGCTTGAGGAGATTAGATTTCGCGAGGCTTCGGGCGTTTTTACGATCACGCAAAAATCAGGCGTCGGTCTAGCGCGCGAGGAAAACGAGAGCGAAACTGACGCCAAAAGCTTTAAAAAAGCCCTAAAAAACGCGGTCGCCACTCCGATAAAAAAGACGAGATTTTTATTTCAGCTTGACGGCGCTGCTTGCAACGTCGATATTTTTCACGGCGCTTTAGAGGGGCTTGTAACTTTTGAGGCCGAGTTTGTAAGCAAGCGCGAAGCGGCGGAGTTTAGCCTGCCCGAGTTTATCGTCGCGCGCGTAATCAGCGAAGTCACGGAAGACGAACACTATAAAAATAAAAATTTAGCACTTTTTGGCCTGCCGCATGGTAAATTTGACGCGCAAAAGAGCATTGAAATTTTACAAAATAGCCCAGAGCTGGAGCTAAATTTACCAAGCTACATCGGTGCGATGGACGCGATGCGGACGGTGTTTTTTCAGATATTTACGATGCTTCGTAAACACCTAAGCGAATACGCAAGCTCTGGCGATGCCAAGGCGCTGCACCAGATCCGCGTAAATCTGCGCAAAACGCGCTCTTTGCTTAAAATTTTCACTCCCGTTTTTGACCGAAAAACAGCTTGTTATTTTCTGCTAAATTTTAAAAAACTAGCCGAGCTAACCAACCAAAAGCGCGATATAGATGTATTTTGCGAGTTTTTGCAAAGCCAAAAAGGCTTTGAGTCGCTAGCTAGCGAGCTAGAAAATTTAAGCGCAACTCTAGCCAAAAGCGTCCAAGCCGAGCTACAAAGCGAGGAAGCGAACGAAATTTTGCGCGACTGGGAGGTGTTTTTACGCGAAGGAAGCGACTTTTTTAAAGGCGAGCTAGGAGACGCGCCGATAAAAAAACTCGCCGCAAAATCCATACGAGCTCAAATTTTACGCCTCAAAAAATCTCTCTCAAATTTGAGCCAAACAACCGAAAACGCGCAGTTTCACAAGTGCCGCATCGAGATAAAACGGCTAAGGTATCTAAGCGAGATTTTTGGCGGCAGTTTTGGTTTTGCTGCAGCTAAAAAATGTTTTAAGAAAAGCAAAATTTTACAAGAAACATTTGGCTCGCTACAAGACGCCGACATCTGGCTAGGCCTGCTAGCGCACGTAAAAAGCGGCGCCGAACAAAAGCGCATAGACAAACTCCAAGCTAAAATTTACAAAAAAATCTACGAGCTGCGAAGCGAAATTTTAGACTCAAAGCCTAAAATTTTAAAAAGCCTCACAAAGCTTTCGCGCGGCTTAAAAATCTACTATATCTAAAGAGAAAAAATGGAAAAACAAGAAAAAATAGTTCAGATGTTTAACGACATCGCACCCACCTACGATCTGGCAAACCGCGTGCTAAGCATGGGCGCGGACGTGAGCTGGCGCAAGATCGCGTGCAAAACGGTTCTGTCAAATTTCAAAGACTCAAGCGTAAATATCGCGGACGTCGCATGTGGCACGGGCGACATGATGGGCTTTTGGCAAAAGACGGCGGGCGAATTTAACGTAAAAATCGAAAATCTAATCGGCGTCGATCCCTCAAGCGGCATGCTCGCGGTCGCCAAACAAAAATTTCCCGAGTTTAAATTTATCGAGGCGCTAGCGACTCAAACGACGCTTGATAGCGGCTCGGTGGACGTGCTGAGCATCAGCTACGGCATCAGAAACGTGGTCGAGCGAGAAGCCGCACTAAGAGAGTTTAACAGAGTGCTAAAAACGGGCGGGTATGTCGTGGTGCTTGAGTTTACCAAACGCAAAAAAAGCGGGATTTTAACGGGCGCTCGCGACTTTTATCTAGGTAAAATTTTGCCTAAAATCGGCGGCTTTATCTCCAAAAATCAGGAAGCCTACGAGTACCTACCAAGCTCGATAGAGGGCTTTTTAGACGCCAAAAGCTTTGCGGACGAACTCGCTAGCGCAGGCTTTGAGATGCGCCTTTGCAAGAGCTTTTCTATGGATATTTCTACTCTTTTCATAGCGCAAAAGGCCCGTGAGTGCTAAGCGTCAGCGAGCTAAACGAGCAAGCCAAAACTCTACTTGAGACGACATTTTCGTACGTCGAGGTAGAGGGCGAGATCTCGCGGCTCGTCAAACACGGCTCTGGCCACTGGTACTTCACGCTAAAAGACGAAAAGGCCGCGATCTCGGCCGTCATTTATAAATTTAACGCCGCTAAGCTCAAATTTGACGTCGCAGACGGCATGAAAGTCGCCCTCTACGGCAAAATTTCGCTCTACTCGCCAAGCGGCAGCTATCAGTTTATCGCGACCCTGATACGCCCCAGCGGCGAGGGCGAGCTCGAGCTTGCGTTTAAACAGCTAAAAGCACGGCTTGAGAGCGAAGGGCTTTTTGATATCTCGCGCAAAAAACCGCTACCCAAATTTCCGCGCAAGATCGCACTCGTAACATCAAAAACCTCAGCCGCACTGCAAGACATGCTGCGTATCGCTTCGCAGCGCTGGGCGCTGGTAGAAATCATAATCTTTGATTCGCTAACGCAAGGCGAAACTGCGCCCGCCTCGCTCATACGCGCGCTAAAAAGAGCCGACGCAAGCGGAGCTGACGCGATCGTGCTCGCGCGAGGAGGCGGCAGCAGAGAGGATCTGTGGTGCTTTAACGACGAAAATTTAGCCCGTGAGATCTACGCCGCGCGCACGCCCGTGATCTCGGCCGTCGGACACGAGATTGATTACGTGATCAGCGACTTTGCGGCGGACTTTCGCGCCCCGACTCCAAGTGCGGCGATGGCTGCGCTGCTACCGGATACGGGCGAGCTAATGCAAAGCATAGATAGGCTAAGCGAGGCGGCGGACGCGGCTTTTGTGCGCGTTTGGGAGCGTAAATTTAACGCTCTGGCGATGATGAGAGCGAGATTTTCTCAGGCGAGTTTAGAGCAAAAAATCGCTCGCAAGGAGCAAATTTTGCTAAATTTAAGACAGGCTTTAGACGCCGCCGCGCAAACTAAACTGCTCAAATTTGAAAACGCGCTAAAACTCGCCCACGCCGCATACGCGCAGCAGGAGTCCTTTTTCGCGCAGATTTCAAATTTCGTCCGAGTGCAAAAAGACGGCAAAACGGTAAATCTAAGCGAGCTAAAACCGGGCGACCGCATCGCGCTAAGCTCGGTAAACGCAAGCAAAGAGGCGGAGATTTTGTAAGCGACTCCGCCGTTTGCGGATTTGCTTTGGATCAAATTCGACTTTCGCGAAACGACGATTTTGATAAATTAGACCTTGCTGCGGCGCCGATTTTAAATTTTACTCGGCGGCATATTCGGCAAATTCGGCGTTATATCGAGCTAAATTTTACGCGGGCCAAATTTAAGCTCCAAGTAAAATTCGGCGGCAGAGTATAACGCAATCAAATTTAAGCGAAGCGTTTTTGTTAAATTTGATTTTAGACGGCTTGCGCGGGCAAATTTAAGCTAAATCAAGCGCAAAGCATATCAAATTTAACGGCGATTTACGGCTTATAGCGCGGTTTGATTTATTTTGCGCTATCGTCATAAATCACAAACGCGGCGCAATAATAGTTATTAAAATAAATTTAAGGAGTAATGAATGAATAAGATTTTTAACCCCAACAACATTTTCGCTTTTCCTCTTAAGGCGTATGATTTGCAGAACGTTTTCTTTTGCAAGGAGCTGTTAAAAGAGCGATTTTTTTGTATTTCCGAGGACTACGAGAGTAGTTTTTACAGATCCCCAAACGCACTGCGGGAAACTTACCAAGTAGTTTTAGAAGAAGATGTTATGAACTATATAAAAAAGCTGGACAAGCATATTTACGAATGCATTTTATTTAACTTTTTATATAAGATAAAGGAGGAGCTTGAGACGCTAAGCTTTGATGAGTTTAATAAAATTTTAACCGAAGAGGAGATAAAAAAAGAGTTTAAAAATTTCGGCGTATACTTTGATAAAGACGATTTTAGCGAAAATGACTTTGTCGACAAAAAAGCCGAATTTATGCAAATCGCCGAGGATTTTTATAAAAATGAAAATTTACGCAAATTTATCGAATTCTGCGCCGATACGAGCGATATACTCGCCGTTTGCGAAAAACAAAACATAAGAGCTTACGATTACGCATCCATAATAGCATTGGCGATAATCGGCTTTGAAGATTTATATTTGAGTCAAAAAAAATATGAAAAAATCGTAAATTTCTACGGTGAAAAAATTCTTAGCGAATTTAACGGCTGGGACGAATTTATCGCCAGCTTTATGCTTGGAGAGCTATACAAAAACAGCTTTGAGAAAAAAGAGGATGACGAAGACGACGAGGACGACTATGAAATTATAAGCAATCTTAGGCTCGCTTATAATGCCCTAACGCTTCCTTACGATATATTTCAAATGAGCGGCATCTGGGAGAACAGTGTAGATAATGCGAAAGAAAAACTGGTTCCTATTCTAGAAAAGCGCCTAGACAAAAATGAAACCCACGAGCAAAAAGAGCTTTATGAGAAAAAAAGAAAATATTACGAAGAAGAGTGCGCCAAACTCGGCTTAAATACTCAGGATTTTACGCAAATTCTAAATATTTTTTATGAGGAATTTTACGCTCCGTTTAGAAATTTAAAGACCGATTATCTGTTTAGCGAAACCGAAAAAGATATTGTAACGCCGTTTACTACGCTTAAAGGCGACGATACTTTATATAAAGATTCGTCAAGCGGCATATTGCTCGAAGTCTTTTACGCTTGCGTTTCGTATTTTAACGAGACCAAACGCAATAGCCATTATAGCTTATTCGAGGCGGCGAATAAATTTTTAAAACGACACAAACTCGGACTAAAAAGAAACGACCTACCGATAGAGTTGCCGCTTATCATCTTTAAAAACGCCCTAATTACGACAAAAGCCGTTTATCTTCAAAGTGGATTTTTAAAAGTGAAAAGGATAGCTTGGGCGAACGTTAAATTTTCGGCAAAAGTTTTTACGTTTGAGGATATCGAATATCGCTTTAGTAGCGAAGATGTTTTTGTTCTATCACTAAATTTTTCTGATTTTATAGCCAAGAACTTGGATCTTAGAAAAGAGGTCATAGAAGAGCTTGGGCATGAAGTAAAGGCGCTTGAACTAGCTTTTAACAATCTAAAAAAGCGTTTTAGCTAACGTAGAGATTAGCTGTGCAAAGATCTTACGGACGGGCGATTGCAGTATCTATTTTTAAGCATAAAACAGATAAGATAATAACGCAAATCAAAATTTAAAGGAGCGATATGAAAACGAATGTAAAATTTTTACTAGCCGCGTGCGCCGCGATGCTAATAACAGGCTGCGCAACGGAGAGATCGCGCGTGGTCGAAACGCCAAAAGTTCAAACCCTAAACACCAACTATCAAGGACAAAAGATCGCCGTCTCGATCGGCCGCTTTAGCAACCAGTCCTCATACCAAAACGGCGTATTTTCAGACGGCGAGGACAGACTAGGCAACCAAGCCCAAACCATCCTAATCTCAAATTTACAACAAAGCGGGCGCTTTTCGGTGCTTGACCGCAGCAACATGCGCGCCATCAAAGAAGAAAGCGCGCTAAACAAAGAGGCGCAAAATATCAAGGGCGCAAGATACGTCATCACGGGCGATGTGACGGAGTTTGGCCGCAAAACGACTGGCGATCACCAGCTTTTTGGCATCCTTGGTAAAGGCAAAACCCAAACCGCCTACGCGAAGGTAAACCTTAACGTCGTAGACGTGAAAAACTCCGAGGTGATCTACTCCACCCAGGGCGCGGGCGAGTACGAGCTCTCAAACCGCGAAGTGCTGGGCTTTGGCGGAAGCGCGGGTTATGATTCTACGCTAAACGGCAAGGTACTAAGCCTAGCCATCATCGAGGCCGTAAACAACCTAACGCGCGGGCTTGAAAGCGGCGCTTTTAACGCGAAATAAGGATAAATTTTGCGCTTTAAAACTCTAGCAAATTTCGCGCTCGCCTCCGCCGCCGTCCTACTACTCTCGGGCTGCGCGGACGACTCGCCTAGGCAGCTATACTACTGGGACGGCGCATACACGGGCTCGGTCTACGAGTATCTAAGCGAAGAGGGCGACGCAGGCGCGCAGATCGCCGCACTCGAGGAGAGCCTGCAAAAAGCCTATCAAAGAGCCGTCAAGGTCCCTCCCGGACTATACGCGCATCTAGGCTTGCTCTATCTCTCGCAAGGAAACGGGGCGAAATTTAAAGCCTACATCGAAAAAGAAGCCGAGCTCTATCCTGAGTCGCGCGACTACGCGATGTTTTTGCTAAACCAAAACGGTAAAACGGCTGGCGCAACGGGCAAAACTGCGGCAAATTTAGGCTCGAAGTCGCAGGAAAAAGCGGTCGCGAACGAGTCAAATTTAAACGACAGAAGCTCAAATTTAAGCGAGCAAACGAGCAAGCAAAATTTGAAAAACAAGCAAACAAAGCCTGCCAAAACGAGCAAAACCGCAAAAGGAAGCCAAAATGAAAAATAAAATAAAATCGGCGCTCCTTGGCGCGTTTGCGGTGCTGTTTCTGGGCGCGTGCGCCGGTTCGCAGCCTCAAATTTACGACTACTCGGCGTTTTTGCAGACCAAGCCTCGCTCGATCGTAGTCGTGATGCCAACCAGCGACTCGTCTGAGATAAAGGCCTCCGCGGCGGTGCTGGCAAATGCTCTCTATCCGCTTAGCGAGGCGGGATATTACGTATTTTCGCCAGCGCTCGTAAACGAGACCTTCAAAAACAACGGCATCTACGACGCGGCGGAGATCGCACAAGTCTCCACGTACAAGCTAAAGCAGATATTTGGTGCCGATGTCGCGCTGTATCTAAACGTCGCGGACTACGGCACCTCGTATATGCTCATTAGCAGCGTCACACGCGTGAGCGTAGCGGCGACTCTAGTCGATCTAAACACCGGCGCCGTACTCTGGCAAAAGAGCGCCACCGCGGCAAACGACTCGGGCGACGGTGGCGGCAACCTCATCGGCATGCTAGTCTCCGCGCTAGTTAAACAGATCGCCGACTCGGTCTCGGACGCGAGCTTTGATCTCTCGGCGCGTGCGGACGCAATTTTGTTTAGCACCGATTGCCGAGACTGCTTGCTTTACGGCCCGTATTCGCCGCGCTACGGACAAGATCGGCAGCTTGGCGGTGGAAAATAAATTTAAAAGGACGAAAATGAAACTAGCCGAGGCGCTGATACTGCGCGCCGACATACAAAAACGCATCGAGCAGCTAAAATCAAGGCTTGCGGACAACGCGAAGGTGCAAGAGGGCGAGAAACCTAGCGAGGAGCCAAAGGCGCTACTAGCCGAGCTAGACGCGCTCACAAGCGAGCTTGAGCAACTAATCGTTCGGATAAATTTAACCAACTGCACCGCAAAAGCGGACGGCAAGAGCCTAACCGAGCTAATCGCCAAACGCGACGTACTCACGCTAAAAGCGGGCGCGCTGCGGGCTTTCGCGCAAGCTGCCGCGCAAAAAGTGGAAATTTATTCGCGTAGCGAGATTAAAATTTTAAGTACGGTCGACGTCGCGGCGCTGCAAAAGCAGGTTGATGAGCTAGCAAAGCAGATCAGACAGCTTGATACGACGCTACAAGGCGCGAACTGGCAGACCGAGCTGATCGAAAGCTAAAAGCGTAAAATTTAGAAAAATTTCGGGTAAGTATCGCAAGAGGCGAGTACAAAATTTATGGCAGCGCTCGCGGAAACGGCGCACCCCTTTTACGATTTATTTTCAGTAAATTTACAAGGGCAATGTAACTACGCAATGTAACTTCCGCGTACTGATCTAGCGATACCCAGGGCGGGAACGGGGAAATTTTAAAACGAAATTTTAATTTTAACGGCGCGGCTTACGGGCTCGCGGCAAAATTTGACGACGATTTGGGTGGATTTGACGCTCAAATTTTGCGTTAAATTTAGACGCGCTCGCGTTTTATATTTTGGCCGCCAAGCGTCAAATTTTACAAAAATCATAAAATTTAGCCAAATTTAAAGGATGAAATTTGAAATTTAAAACCCTTGCGTTAGCTGCCACTTTTTTCTTTGCGACCGGCGTAAACGCCGAGCTCGCGATAGAAGCGAATTCCATAAATTTTAGAAAAACGAGCGGCGCGGAGCAAAATCTCGCGGACGCAAAAGACGCCAAATTTCAAAACACGCATTTTAAAAATGCAGATACCGCAGCACGCGACACAAACTCGAACTCATCGCAAAAAGCAACCCTCATCGACGAAGCGAAAAATTTCTACCGCGTGGACGAGCTGCTGTTTCGCAGCGCTCAGCTTGACGGGAGCGACGCCGCAAAGCTGCACGAGCTAGGCATCAAAAGCATCGTAAATCTGCGCCATTTTAGCAGAGGCGGCGACAGAAGGGCGTTTGGGATAAATTTTGGCTCGCGAATAAGCCGCTTCAAAGCCAAGAGTAAGCCCGCGCAGATAGCGGACGTCTTGCGCACCATTCGCGAGCGCCAAAAGGAGGGCGCCGTGCTAGTGCACTGCTATCACGGAGCCGATTGCACGGGGCTTGTGGCGGCGAAAGTTGCAAATTTAAATTTTAGCGACGTGAAAATCAAATTTGATGACGGTATCGTCTGCGTATCCGAAGCGCGAACAGAAAATTTCCAAGAGGCCTTAAAGTAGTGAAAATTAGATCGTGAAATTTGACGCATTTCCAGTAGTCAAAATACACTCATTTCTGCGGCTCGTATATCACAAGCAAAAGGCTAAATTTAAAGAACCCGATTTGCGCTTGCGGCGGCGGGGCGCGCAAAACGCCGCAAATATCAGACAAAATATCCGTAAATTTAGCCAAAACGCAGTAAAATTCGAGTGACAAATTTAGCAAAAGGAGCGATCGTGGAAAATTTATTGTTAGCGCAGCTGTGCGAGGCGCTACCGCAGGGCATGCAAGTACCAAGCGAGATAGAGGCGCTTTATGCGTGGATCGAAGCAAACGGCTTTTATGACGACGTAGGCGGGCGCAGACGCGGCTATCTCTACCCGCAGGATCGGCTACGGCAGAACTGGAGCGACGATGAGCGCGAGGGCGGCACAGACATCGTCTTTTTCACGGATGAGCCGAAAAATCGCGACGAGGAGCTAAGGTATTGGTTTTACGGCGAGGATCGCGAGCTTGCCGCAGAGATCAAGCAGCGGCTTTGCGTGTTCGCAGGCAGCGGCTCAGAGGGCTCGATGTGTGCGCTGTGGCTGGACGATGCGGGCGAGACGAAGATCGTGCATATGGGCTCGGGTTCGGGCTCGACGATGACCTGCGTTTTGGCTCATAGCGGATTAGATTTTTTACGGCTGCTTGCGATCGGATACGATGAGATCTGCTGGGATGAGGATTTTAGCGCGCCGCCAAACAGCGAGGAGGACGACTTTATCGTGCATCCAAACCTAAAATTTCAGCAGTGGGTAACACAGACGTTCAAAACGACGATCCCGCAGACCGCGCTTGAGCTAGTCACTCCCGCGCATTTGGACGACGAGAACCCGAGCGATGAGTTTTTGATCTGGGTAAATCGCGTCGCGGAGTGAGGTTAAGTATAAATTTAAGCAGGTTAAGATGCAAAATATCGCTGTTTTGGCGCTACCAAAGCTCTTGTGAGTATAATTTATTCTTGATAAAAGCTCGCTTACAGGATCAAAAATAGTTGCAAATTTTATTAGCATAAGCCCGAATTTAATTCATTATAAAGCTACAAACGAGAGAAAATTTTGGCTTGCCAAAAAAAGCGAGCTAAGAGCCTAATGACGGCAGTTTTTACAGTCTTTTACGGTTACGAGCACATTCATCTTTTCGATGAAATTTCCGAGCTTTCTCTCCAAGCTTTCCTTGTACTCACTCAGCGCCTCGCAGAAATTATAGTCCTCGACGTGCCCACAGCTCTCGCATACGACGTGGATGTGCGGGTAGCTAAAGATGTCGTAGCGCGCCTTTTGGTTCGGCATATTTACCTCGACGACGAGCCCCTCGTCTTTGAGCATATTTAGGTTTTTATACACCGTCGCGAGCGATACGGACGGGTTTTCGGCACAGATCTCTTCGTAAAGCTCATCGATCGTCGGGTGCGTGTGACGGTCGAGGATCTTGAGCACGCTGAGGCGCTGCGGGGTGGCTTTGAGGCCGTGATTTTTGAGAAGTTCCATATAGTTCATATTTTTTCCCGATATTTTTTGCTAAATATACAAAAATTTTATTTAAAACTTCTTTATAGTTGGTAATATAAATTATTATTTACTAAAATTTGTGTCATTTGTAGTCAAATTTATGCTTTTTGCGAGTTTAAGCGCTATACTCAAGGCAAATTTTAGACCTTTAGGCTTAAATTTGAATGCGATTTAAATTTGACAGTTTGCTCGCCGAATTTAAATAAAAAGCCGACTTTTAACACGACTTAAATTTTGCCATCAATTGTTGCAAGCAACCACCGCTTATCATCACTACCGTAAAATTTATTTTTTGTCGGTTGCGGCGGTATCGCAGCATTTTAGATAAGGCTACGTTTTTGAAGCAAAGGCGTAAAAATAATTCGCATTTTTGAGTTTTCGCTAATTACGATTTTAAATTTAAACAAGCTTCTATACCTTGCCGTACGACCAAATTTACGAGCAAAAATCTACTTAAATTTTACCTTTTTGATAAAATCCGCACCCAATCAAGCATCGGCGCCAAATTTAAGCGTTTTATAGACGGTAAAAACGAAAGTCTGTAATGTTTCTTAGCGATTTTTATCCTAGGGCACAGCGAGCAAAACAAACCTTAGCACAAAGCCTATCGAGGCTCAAATTTAACCCAAAATTCGCTCGCAAGCCAGTCCGCAAAAAAGATAAACGAAGATAAAAATCAATAAAACCGGCTTGATGCGTGCAAATTTACCCGTACCGTTTAAGGCGCGGTAAATCAAAGTAAGAGCGGCGAGACCGAGCATAAAAAAGTTTGTTTTGCTCAAATTTTTCGCCTTTTCCGTCCAAATACGCTCGCCCAAACTCGCAAAACCGAAGCGCGAAAACGCTTCAGCTCAAATTTAATCCGCCATTTCGGATAAAATTTTCTCGCAAATGCTTGCCGTATCGATACCAAGAGCCTTTTCGACGTCGGCCGTAGCGCCGTGCGGGATAAACGCGTCGTCAAACTCAAAGCTGACGATGCGCACGTCAAAAATGCGCCGCTCCTGCAAAAACGCAGCCAAAATCTCGCCTACGCCGCCCTTTTTTGCGGTATAGGAAAAGACGTACCAAATCTTATGCCTGCGCGCGAGCTCTTGTAAGAGTTCGCCGTCAAGCGGCTTAACAAACACTAGATCAACGAGGCTCGGGTCAAATTTGCCGTTCGTTTTTTCGAGTAAAATTTTGCGCGCGGCATTTGCCTTGCCCGCGGCGTTGCCGTAAGCGATAAAGGCCGCTTCGCCGCTGCCTTCGACTAAAACTTCGCCCTTGCCGAGCTTTAGCTCTCGCGCCTCAAATTCGCCCTGCGCCAGCGAAAAAGCTCCGCGCGGATAACGAAAAGCGCAAGGCCCCTCGTGAGCATATGCGTAGCGCATCGCGAGCCTAAAACTATCGGCACAGCGAGGCGCGAAAATCGTCAAATTCGGGATCAAATTTAGATAACTAACGTCAAATGCGCCCTGATGCGTCTCGCCGTCCTCGCCGACGATGCCCGCGCGGTCCATCGCAAAGACGACGCTTAAGTTCATGATCGCACAGTCGTGCACGACCTGATCAAATGCCCGCTGCAAAAAAGTCGAATAAATCGCAATAAATGGCTTAAAGCCCTCCTTCGCCATCGCTGCCATCGAGGCAACGGCATGCTGCTCGGCGATCGCTACATCCCAAAATCTATCGGGAAACCTCTCCATAAGAGCGTCTATGCCAGTGCCGGTAGGCATCGCGGCGGTGACTCCGACGATATTTTTATGCTCGCTAGCTAGCTCGGTCAAATTTTCCGCAAAGAGCGCGGTGGCAGATTTGGCGGCTGATTTTTTGATAGCTTCGCCGCTTTGAAGATCAAACGGGCTCACGCCGTGCCAGCTAGCTAGATGCCCCTCGGCCTTTTCGTAGCCCTTGCCTTTTAGCGTCTGCGCGTGCACGACAACGGGCTTTTTCATGCCTTTTGCGACGTTAAACGCCTCAATAAGCGCCTTCACGTCGTGACCGTTTACGGGACCGATATACTCAAGCCCCAGCTCCTCGAAAAACATCCCGGGCGTAAAGATCCTAATGCCCTCCTCCATCCTGCGCGCCATGTATGCGGCGCCGTCTGGCATATAGCTCAAAAATCGCTCTACGCGACTTTTAAACTTTTGATACAGCGGCCCGGCCATCATCTGCGAGAGGTAGTTGCTAAAGGCGCCGATGGGCTTGCTGATGCTCATCTCGTTGTCGTTTAGGACGATGACGCATGGGTTTTTGATGTCGCCGAGCTCGTTTAGCGCCTCGTACGCGATACCCGCGCTCATCGAGCCGTCGCCGATAAAGGCCACGGGGATGCGATCCTCGCCTTTTAGCTTTATCGCCTTTGATGCGCCGACTGCTAGCGAGATCGAGGTGGAGCTGTGACCTGCGATAAAGTAGTCGTATTTACTCTCAGAAGGCTTGGTGTAGCCGCTGATACCGCCAAATTTTCTAAGAGTGTCAAATTTATCCCAGCGCCCCGTGATTAGCTTATGAGCGTAGCTTTGGTGGCTAACGTCAAATATAAACGGATCTTTTGCGGCGTCGAAAACATAATGCATCGCGACGATAAGCTCGACTGCGCCGATGTTCGAGCTCAGATGCCCGCCGTTTGCGCTGACGGTTTGTAAAATTTTATCACGGAGCTTTCCGCAAAGCGCTTCAAGCTCCTCCATATTCATAGATTTTACGTCTATCATTGTCCTATTATCTTTTTGATTTTTTCTAGTCTGGCTTCGATCGTGCCCTCGAGGTTACCCGCGTCGCTAAGCACGATCGCTCCGCCCGCGCTAATGGCTTCATCGGCGGAGATTTTGACGTTTTGACCGGAGAAATTTTCTTTGATAAACTCGTAATCTTTCGGATTTACTTTGACCTGCACCTCTTTAGCGTCTTTTATCTCGCTAAAAAGCTCCTTACAGATAGCTGCGGCGATGTTTGCCGAATTTAATGAAATCTCTTTTTTTACGACCTCTTTGGCTATATCAACTGCGGTAGCGGGCAGCTGCGCTTCGCTAGATGCGATGAGGCTTTCAAATTTAGCCGCCTGCTCCTCTAGCTTATTTATAGATCCGAGATACCTGCTCTCAAGCGCTCTTAACTCCTCGTCAAATTTAGCCGCCGCCTCGTCTCTGCCCTGCTTTATGCCGTCCTCTTTAGCGCGCTGGATCTCGCTCTCTAGGCGTTTAGCAAATTCGTTTTCTTGGTTTTCGATTTGCATTTGCAGCTTTATCATACTGCCGCTCATCTCGTCGGTGCGTTTTAGTAGCTCCTCGATGAAGTTTGATTCTGGCCTAAAATACGAGCCCTGCTCTTTTGCTTCGATTAAATTTGAACTCTCTTGCTCGCCGTTTAAAGCTCGGTCGTTATGCTCGGTCGCGCGGCCAGATTCGCTTTCGTGGGCCGAGTGTGTATCCTCGCTTCTTTTTTCCTGGCCTAAAATTTTAAACCGATAGTTTTCTACAAAGTGCTCTTTTGAGCGCTCATTTGTTATTACACTACTTTTCATTCTATCATCTCATCGCTTTCGCCTATTTGGAACGCCCCGCTTTCGGCTAGGGCCTGAACCTGCTCTACTATGCGGCGCTGTGCCTCTTCGACGTCTTTTACGCGCACCGCTCCCAAAAACTGCATTTCTTCTTTAAACGAGTCGCTGGCGCGCTGAGACATACTAGAGAGGAATTTCTCCTTGAGAGCGTCGCCGCTGCCTTTTAGTGCGACCATGAGGTCTTTTTTATCGACGTTTTTAAGTATTTCGCGGATAGCTGCTTGATTGAGGGTGTTAATATCCTCAAAGGTAAACATAAGCTCTTTGATTGTCGTAGCGAGCTTGTCGTCGACGTCCTCGATATATTCGATCGTAGCTTTGGACGCCTTTTGGCCGAGGCGGTTTAACACCTCCGCCACAGCCCTTGGTCCGCCGACTTCGACCTTGTAGGACGTGAGGCTCTCTAGTTTGCCTTCTAGCACCGTTGAAACGCGTTTGATTATAGACGGGCTAATGTCGCCCAAATTTGCCATTCTCACAACGACCTCGCTTCTAAGCTCGTTATTAAAAAACGAAAGCGTCTCGGCCGCGCTGGTTGAATCCATATGCGCCAAAATAAGCGCGATAGTCTGCGGATGTTCGTTAACGATAAAGTCCGCAAGCTGTTGAGGCTTTACCTTGGAAAGATAACCGAAGCTCTTTGTGTTTTCCATGCTTTTTGCGAGCTTGTCGAGTATCTTTTGCGCAGCTTCCGGGCCGAAAGTGCGATATAAAATTTCTTTCGCGTACTCTAAGCCGCCGCTTCTCATGTACTGATTTGACTGCATGAGAGCGTAAAATTCTTCTAAAACAGCGGCTGCTACGCCTTTATCCGTACTCTTTGCTGTAGCTATATAGCGCGAAATTTCTGTTATAACGTCAACCTCCATATGCGAAAATAGCAAAGTCGTGGCGTCCTCGCCCAACTGAATAAGCAAAATAGCGACCTTTTCGGGCATCGAAAGGTCGTCATAAATCATCTTTTGTTGTTCATTTAGCTTTGTTGCCATTAAAAGTCCTTACGGTTGCTAAAATCCAAGTCGTTTTTTATCATATCTTGGAGCAATACGGCTATTTCTTCGCTGCGATCTTGAACGATTAGTTTCATTTTTTCTAGCAATACGTCATAGCGCAAGTCGTCCTCATTAAAGTTATCGCCGATACCAAGCTGCTCCTCAACTTTTTTCCTAGCCGCTTGAAACTTCTCTA
This sequence comes from Campylobacter showae CSUNSWCD, assembly GCF_000313615.1. Classification (NCBI taxonomy): domain Bacteria; kingdom Pseudomonadati; phylum Campylobacterota; class Epsilonproteobacteria; order Campylobacterales; family Campylobacteraceae; genus Campylobacter; species Campylobacter showae. The sequence continues at coordinate 109,231 of NZ_AMZQ01000008.1, forward strand.
ACGTATCTTCGCTATCCTCTAGCTGAACTTCGTTTTCCGACAAATCAAGCTCTTCTTCTTTTACGTCCTCAAGCATTTTAGCCATAAATGGAGCAATAACCTTTTTATAGAATACATACAGTAAAACGGCCGCAAAAAGATACTTGATAATAGGTAAAAACGGCACTATGTAAAGCTCGAAAAAGGACTGAACTTTGCTAGCCGGCGTCTGTCCGTCTTGACGCTGAAACTCAAAGTTACTAACAGTAACCTCGTCGCCTCTGTTTTGATCAAAGCCAATAGACTGGCGAATAAGAGCGTCTATACGCGTTAGCTGCTCTTTATCAAGCGGTACGTAGGCTATTTCGCTAGTTGGATTTCCTTTTTCGTCTTTTTTATTTTCGTATTTTCCATCCACGACGACAGCGGCGCTTAGGCGGTTTATCTTAGCAAACTGATCCTTGACGCGCTCGACTTTTTTTGAGATTTCATAGTTTGTTGTAGATGAGCTTTTTGAGTATAACTCTTTCATTTTACCGTCTTGAAGACCTTCTACCGGACCGATATTGCTCACGGCCCCAGGCACGCCTTGTACTTCAGCTTCTTTGCTGCCTTGGCGTTTTTCTTCGACATTTTGTTCGCTTCTAGCTACAGAGTTTGGATCAAAGGTCTCGCTTTGGCTATCTTTTCTAGCAAAGTCAAAGTCTATCGTTACTTTGGCTACGACCTTATCCGAGCCGCCCACGATAGGCGATAGGACGTTTATGATTTTTTCTTCAAGATTGTGCTCGGCGTCGCGTTTGTAGCGGATTTGTTGCGTGATCTGATCGCTATCGTATTCGCCGTCCTCCTCGCCAAGCGGCACTCCGTCTTGACTTACGATTTTTACTTGCTCGGGTTTTAAATTTGCCACCGCTGCGGCGACTAAATTTTTAATGCCCGTGATTTGTTTTAAATTTAAGCTCTGCCCGTCTTTTAAATTTAACACGATAGACGCACTTGGCGGCGTGGCACGCTCGGTAAAAAGCGTTTCTTTGGGTATCGCGATACGCACGATAGCTTTATTTATCGGCGCCAAGCTTTCTATCGTACGAGCCAGCTCGCCCTCTAGAGCACGTTGAAATTTAACCTTTTGCTCGGCATCAGTCGCGCCAAATTCTTGCTTATCGAAAATCTCAAATCCGACCTTACCGTCCTTTAAAATCCCAAGCGACGCGATCGAAATCCTCTCGCGGTAAACGTCCGAGTTTGGCACTAAAATCGTGCCCTCGTTTAAAATTTTATACTTTACCTTATCTTTTTCAAGCTGCTGGATTATTAGCGCAGAGTCTGCGGCAGATGTATCTTCAAAAAGTACGCTATAGCCGTCGTAACCTTCATTTGAGCTTTTATAAATGCTCAAAAACACTAAAAATCCAACCACTAACACAACCGAGCCCGCAGCGACTAGACGCTGTCTTAACGAGAGGTTGTGATAGACCTGTCCGATTTGTTGAATTGCGGTTTTGAAATCCATTTACTTTAAATTTCCCTCGATTTGTTTTAAAACTACGTCGTTTTGATTTGGTTTCCCGATAGTTATGCGAATCGCGTTTAATCCGTAACCTTTTAGGTCACGTAAAATTATACCTTTTTTTAACAGATTTTGAGCAAGCTCGCTCGCGTTTTGACGCTCGAATTCAAAAACGATAAAATTCGTAAAGCTAGGCAAACGCTTTATACCGTGGAGGTCGGCAAAATTTTCGTATTTTTTCATCTCCTCAAAGTTCGTCTCAAGCGTCATTTTTACGAATTCTTCGTCCTTTAGCGCTTCTATGGCCGCTTTTAGGCTAAGCGTCGTTATATTAAACGGCGCCCTTAGTTTTCCTATCTCGCTCATCACGCTTTCTTCGCCGAGGCCGTATCCTACGCGCATACCGCCTAGACCGTAAGCCTTAGAAAACGTGCCCAGATATACCGCGTTTGGAAATTTAGCTATGAGCTCACGCGGCTTTATCTCTTTTTTTGCGTCTTTAAATTTAGCAAACTCTTGATATGCGCCGTCGATAACCACGAGCGTATCGGCATCGATTTGCTCTAAAAATTTATAAATTTCCTCGGCATCCAGGCAGCCTCCTAGAGGGTTATTGGGCACACACAAAAATATAATGCCGATCTCGTCTTTTTTAGCCTTGTAAATTTGCAAAAACTCGCCCAGATCATGCTCTTTACTCTGGGTTTTAAAGACCTTCGCACCCGCTGCTTTGGCGTAAATTTCATACATAGCAAAGGTTATGCCCGTGGTTAAAATTCCCCTCTTTGCGTTCGCCTTTGCGTGCACGGCAAATTCTATTATCTGATCGCTTCCGGAGCCTATTACGATAGATTTTTCGCTAACGCAAAATTTACTAGCTAGCGCAGCCTTTAGCTCGAAGTAGCTGTCGTCGGGATAAAGATGCATTTTATTTGCTATCTCGCCTACTGCTTTTACTACCGCAGGGCTCGTACCGTACGGGTTTTCGTTGCTGGCTAGCTTGATGACGTCTTTGGCGTCGATGCCGTATTCGCGCACGACTAGCTCGATAGGCTTGCCCGCCTCGTAGCTCACTAAATTTGCCAAATTTTCGTTAAATTTCATCTCATTCCTCCCACGCGACGTAGCTTCCTAGCCATGCAATCTCATGGCCGTAGCTTATCGCTTTTTGTATAGCTTTTTGGACGTTGTCGTCGTCGATGTGCCCCTCGAAATCTATATAAAAATTCGCTTTAAATTCGCGCTGTTTTATCGGGCGGCTCTCTAGTTTGGTTATGTTTATACCCTCGTCTCTAAATGCCAAAAGTAGCTCCACTAGCCCGCCGGGACGGTGCTCGGTCTTTGCTAGGATTGATGTTTTATTTCTTTGCGCTCGCTCGTTTTTAAAATCGCTTAAGATAAAAAATCTCGTGCGGTTTGCGGCGTTATCCTCGATCGTCTCAAACAAAATCGGCACGCCGTAAAGCTTGGCCGCAATCTTAGAGCAGATGGCGGCCGAGTTTGGCTCGCTGCTGGCTAGCTGCGCGGCCTGTGCGGTCGATTTTGCCGGGATAAACTCGACGGCTGAAAGCATATGATCGTCTAAAAATTTGCGGCACTGATTGTAGCCTTGCGGGTGCGAGTAGATGCGCTTGATGTCCTTTAAATTTTCGCACTTGCTCGCAAAAATATGGTGGATATCCATGTAAATTTCAGCCACGACCTTGACACTATCAAACCGCCCAAGGCAGTCTAGCGTCGCGCCCACCGCGCCTTCTGTATTGTTTTCTATCGGCACGACGCCGTATTTGGCCTCTTTGTGCTTTAGTTTGGTAAAAACCGCCTCGATACTAGCTAGGGGCAAATACGCGCTCATTGCGCCGAAACGACTCTCCGCGGCTTGGTGCGTGTAGGTGCCCTCAGGCCCTAGATAGGCGACTTTTTCGGGCATTTCGAGATTTCTACTGACGGCAAAAATTTCAAGATAAATCGCCTCAATAGCAACTTTGTTTAAAAATGCGGAGTCCTGCCCCTCGAGGCGGTTTAGGATCGCTCTTTCACGCTCGGGGCGGTAGATCGCGCTGCCGCTGGTTTGCTTTAGCTCTCCGATCTTTCGCACGAAATTCATGCGTTCGTTTAGGCGTCTTAGCACCTCATCGTCGATCTTATCTATCTCGTTTCTAAGGTCGTTTATGTTTTGCATTTTCGCTCCTTAGCCTAAAAATTCGCGCTCCAGCGCCACGATGTCCTCAAAGCTTTCGCGGCGCCTTATCAAAAAGTCTTCGCCGCCTTTTACCGCAACCTCCGCGGCGCGCCTGCGAGTGTTGTAGTTGCTGCTCATCGCAAAGCCGTATGCGCCAGCTGATTTGACAACAACAAGATCGCCCGCGTTTAACGGCGGTAAATTTCGATCTTTTGCTAAAAAATCGCCGCTCTCGCAGATCGGCCCGACTACGTCGCAAGAGCTAAATTTGAGCTCCCGAAGCTGCTCAGTCTTGCGCTCGCAAAGAGTCTCGCCGCCGCTAATAGCAAAAATTTTATGCCAAGCCTGATAAAGACTCGGGCGGATAAGGTCGTTCATCGCGCCGTCCACGACCACAAAACGCTTGTTTTTATTAAATTTCTCGTAAAGAACGCTAGTTAGAAAATACCCAGCGTTGCCGACGATAAAGCGCCCGGGCTCGCAAACTACGGTAACGTCCAGACCGCTTAAATTTGCCAAAATGCCCTGCGCGTATTCGTATAGATCAGGCTCGCTCTCATCGCCGTAAACGATGCCTATGCCGCCGCCGACGTCAAAAAATTTGATGTCGATTTGCGCGGCTTTTAACTCTCTAGTCAAATTTGCCACGATCTTTGCCGCTTCGATAACGGGCTTGATATCGGTTATCTGAGATCCGATGTGGCTGTGGATGCCGACCGGTTCTAGATGCGGCGAGTTTTTGGCGTGCAAATACATTTTTTTCGCCGTTTGCAGATCCACGCCAAATTTATTTTCATTTAGTCCGGTCGATATATATGGATGCGTCTTGGCGTCGATGTCTGGATTTACGCGGATGCTGATACGAGCAGGCTTGCCTAGCTGCTTTGCGATCGCTTCCAGGCGGTTCATCTCGGCTTCGCTTTCTAAATTTATCATCAAGATTTCATTTTCCAGCGCAAATTTAAGCTCGTCGTCGCGCTTGCCCACGCCGCTTAGGATGATCTGGTAGCTTTTAGCTCCCGCTAGCAGCGCGCGCCTAACTTCACCCACGCTCACGCAGTCAAATCCGGCTCCAAGCCCGGCTAAAAATTTCAAAACGCTTAAATTTGAGTTTGCCTTAACGGCGTAGCATACGAGAGATTTTCTAGCGTGAAACGCGTTTTTTAGCGCTTCGTAGCGGTGTGCCATGTAGTCAAAATCGTAAACGTAAAGAGGGGTGCCGTATTTTTGTGCTAAATTCGTAAAATCCATAACCGACCTTGTTTAAAAATAGTTAGATTTTACAGAAATTTTGCCTAAATCTCTCTTAACGACTCCCAAAACGCAGATAAAAAGCGTAAGCACCGAGTAAAATAATCGGTAAAAGCACGCCGACTTCGGGTGAGACGACGCCGTTTCTAGCAAATCTCATCATCACAAAAAGCGCGCCCCAGACGCAAAGCGAGGCAATCGTAAAGATAAAGCTTTTTAAGGCGAGGTTAAAAAATCGTCCGGTAACCGGCAAGAAATAGTAAATGATGAGCACCATAAACGGCGCAAAAAACGGTGCGAAAGCGAGGTTATAAAGCGTAGTTTTGGTCGAATTTAGCCCGATACCTTCGTCTTTAAACGCCAAAATGTAATCCACTGCATCGGGAATCGTGATCGCCGAGCTCTCCGCCGACGCGCTTTCTATGGTTTTTGGTTTAAAATTTTCAAGCGTTTTTAGCTCGCTTGGCGTTTTGATATCAAGCCCCTTTTCGCCAAGCTTAATATTTTGCGGCAAATTTACAATTTTAGCATTTTTTAAAAGCCACGCATCGTCTATAAACTTCGCGCTTTCGCCAAAGGTAGCGCTGCGCAAGTTGCTGCCGTTTATGTCAAATATCCGCATGTCTTTAGCCTCGCCACTAATGGGATTTAGGCTATCCACATAGACAAATTTACCTTCGAATTTTAAGAAAATATCCGAGCTCGTGCGCGATAAATTTGAGAGTTTCACGATATTTCGCCCGTACTCGTAAGCGTAGGCAAACGGCGTGAAATTTAGCCCGACGTAAATGAGTGTGATGGCAAGCGCGATGTAAAAAGGCGGCTTGATCAGGCGATTTTTATCGATACCAAGCGCATAAAAACTAACTAGCTCGTTACTGCGGATCATGCTAAATTTGCTCGTTATCAGCGCAAAAATGAGCGCGAGCGGCAGGACGTAGTTTACCGCCGTAAGCGAGGTAAGGCCGAAGTAAAGCAGCTTTAGGTTCGCGCTTGCGGGCATGTCTTTTAGGTTGGTTAGGATGTCGATGCCGACGTAAAAAAGCGTGAGCGCGACGAATAAAATCATGAAATATTTAAAATAAAGCCAGCCGACGTAACGCGCATAAAGGTTCATTTATGGCCTTTTAAATCAAATTTTGCGTACTCGAGTCGGCAAACAAGAGCAATACTCTCGAAAGTATCAAATTTAAACAGCTCTGTTTTTCGCGTGAAATTTAATAAAAATGCAGCTCTGGACAAAAGGCGAGTCTGTGAAAAAACCGTTTTTTTCGTAAATTTTATAAATTTGCTAGTAAAATTTTTAAGTAAATTTATAAAATTTGCTGTAAAGAAGATTTGGCGCACGGTTTTAAATTTTGGCTTTAAATTTAATAGACTTTTTAGTACTTTAAAAAGCTCCAAAATTTGACGAATCACAAAAATCGAAAATGCCAAATTTAACCCGCTCACAAAATGCCTTTTTTTGTTGAGAATTTTTGCGAAACGGCATCGATGTCGGTTTTTATTAGCTCATTTAGCGCGTTTTCACAGTAGTCTAAAATTTTTTCCAGCCCCTCTTTTTCCTCTGCGTTAAATTCTCCAAGCACGTGACCGGTTACAGCGCTTTCGCCTTTGTGCGCGCTTCTACCGATACCAATACGAACGCGCTCGTAATCTGCGCCCATTAACGCGTCGATTGATTTTAGCCCATTATGCCCGCCGTTTCCGCCGCCCTTTTTAAATTTAACGACGCCGAAATTTAAATCAAGATCGTCGTGAATAACGATAATGCGCTCAGGCTTATAAAAATCTGCGACGGCTTTCACGCTTCGTCCACTTAGGTTCATAAAAGTCGTTGGTTTTAAAAGAAGTAGATTTTGAAATTTAAACAGATCGCCTTGAAATTTGACTGAGCTCACATCTGTAAAATTTGAGTTTTTAAGTCTATCTATCAGCATAAAGCCGACGTTATGTCTTGTTTTGGAGTACTCGGGACCGGGATTCCCCAGTCCAACTATGAGTATCAAGGCTAGCCTTATTTAGCTTTTATTACGCCTAGAACCGCTACGCGGTCAGCATCGATAATAGTGACGCCCGCAGGAACGGTTATATCGCGTACTAGGACGGTGTCGTCTATATCAAGGCCGCTAACGTCTATGTCGAATGAATTAGGCAAATTTTCAGCCGTGCATTTTACGGCTAAGCGTCTTTTTGAGATAATCAAAACGCCTTTATTTTTTAGACCCACAGGAGTTCCGTAAGGTTTAACCGGGATCATATATTTTGAGACGACGCCTGGAAGCGCAACCTTCAAATCAACGTGTTTTAGCGCATTTGTCACAGGGTCTTTTTGGTATTCGACTACTACGACTTTCAAGGTTTTTCCGCCCACTTTTACGTCAAACGCAAGGCTCTCTTTTTTGCGAACCTCTTTTATAAAATCATTGATTTTAAAAGCGGCCTGCACGTTCTCTAATCCCTTGCCGTAAATGTTGGCGATTAGATAACCATCTCTTCTCAAGGCTTTTGACGCCTTTTTACCGATACTCTCTCTAACGATACCTTCTAACATCGTTTTCCTTTCCTTAAAAATAGAGGCAGATGATACCCAAATTTATATAAATTTCGCCTTACTTGATATCTTTGAGCGCAATAACTTCGCTTTGAAATTCTTTTAAAAGCTCTACATCCTCTTCGATAGAGGCAACCATCGCTCGTTTTTTAGCAAGGTCGGCACTCTTGATTTTGATATCGAGGTTTTCCCTTCTACTGGCGCTTTTTAGCGCTTCTTCTTTTGTTATGATTCCCGAAGTATACATGTCAAGCAAATGCTGCTCAAAGGTCTGCATTCCGTAGGTATTTTTACTTTGTTCTATCGCGTCGTAAATTTCGCTATCTCTATCTTCTAAGATCATATCTCTTATTCTTATGTTTTTTACCATTATTTCGCAAGCGACACGGCGTTTGCCGGTCGTAGTCACGACAAGGCGCTGAGATATGATAGCCTCCGCAACCGAAGCAAAGGTCATTCTGATTCGGTTTTGCTCCTCTTTAGGAAACATGTTTATGACGCGGCCGATAGTTTCTTTTGCATCAAGAGTGTGAAGCGTCGCAAGCACCAGGTGTCCTGTTTCTGCGGCATTTATAGCAGTTCTAACGGTCTCTAGATCTCTCATCTCGCCTACGAATATAACATCTGGATCCTCACGCAAAGAAGCCCTTAGCGCGTCAGCAAAGCTATCTACGTCTTGCCCGATACCGCGCTGATTTATTACGCTTTTATCATCGCTATATATAAACTCGATCGGATCTTCGATAGTGACGATGTGATAGTTTTTCGTGTGATTTAGGTGGTTTATCATACTAGCTAACGTCGTCGTTTTACCGCTACCAGTAGGTCCCGTTACTAGGACGATACCTCTATTTACTTTATTGCAAAGCTTTTCAATAACGGGCGGCAATAAAAGCTCCGACATCGTAGGAATTTTCGTCGGGATCGTTCTAAATACGAAAGATACGCCATCCATCTGCAAAAAGACATTTGAGCGGAAACGATAGTCGTCGTTTAGCCTATAGGTAAAATCCACGCTCTTTCTTTTCATAAGATTGTAATAATTCGCCCCTAAAATCTCCTTTGCAAGTAGTATCGAGTTGTCGTAATCTAAAATTTGATCGCCCATGGTAAATATCTCGCCGTTAAATCTACCTCGAATAACCCTGTCGGATTTTACGTGCAAGTCGCTACCGCCAAGCTCAATAAGCTTTATTAAGTATTTATCTAGTACGCCCTTCATGGCAATTCTTCTAGCACTTTCATCAGCTAGCATTATTGACGCCCTATCGCCAGGCATTCCAAGACCGCTATCATCGGTCGACAGCCCGATTTCGGCCAAAAGCGCAGCCCTATCTTTACGCTTGGCAGGTCTTGCTTCAGCTTCTTTTGCCGTACTTATCCCGCTTTCTTGCGCGCTTTTGACTTGCACTTGCGTTGCTCCTTTGCTTGTACTTTTATATGCTTGCATTAAATTTGACTCAAAAACTTGTTCTTGCGATTCATGCAAATTTTCAGACACGTCAATCTTCGTGTTTTTCTTGGTATTCCAAAAATCTACATTTAAATTTGACTTAGATTGGATTAAATTTACCTCTTTTGCGATTATATCCGATTCATCTTTCGCTTCTTTATTGTCTCCATTTTGAGATATATTAAATTCGTTTTGAAAAAAGTCTAAAATTTGATCCTTTTCGCTAGGACCTTGCGTCAAATCAACCTCTTCTACAATAAAACCGACGCCTAAATTGTCTAAGCTTGCGCTATTATCATTAAATTTTGCGTCCGGCGCTTTATCGACGCCCGGTTGCTCCAACGCCTCAGCTATCTCCGTTTCATCAAGCATATTTTTTTGTTCAAGCGTCTCGTCTAGAGCGTCTATTTCGCTTAACGCTTCATTGATAGCCTGGAGATTTTCACTCAACTCATGATTTTTTGCTTCTAGTTTAGCGTGTTCGATAGATTCATCAAATTTGATAGGCTCTGCTTGCTCTTTCTTTTTCAAAAGCTCGCCATCTAATGGCTTTAATGCCGGTAGGTTATCGAAATCAATATTTTGTCCAAATTTAAACACGGGCTCATGATCGGTCAAATTTTTATATGCGATTCCGCCTATTTTTTGCTCGTCTTTTTCAGGCTTTAGCTCTATGACTTGCTCTTCTTGCGAATCTTCTTTATTTTTATCTCTTATTTTTTGTATATCGTTTTTTACCGCATTCGCTCTTAGATTTATAATACGCTCAAGTTCGTCGTCTTGAGTGTCAAATTTAATGCCGGAGCCAACCGGTTCATAGTCGGCTATCTCTTCTTGTTCTATCGAATTAAACCCAGAAGACTTCATTTTAATGCTTTCATGATATCTTCAAATGCAGTTACAAATTGCTTTAAGCCGTCGCTTAGTAAGTCTTTATAAACCTTCTCCATATCTATGTCGGCCCTTTTTACTACGCCGAAAAATTTCTCTATACTATCGTCGCTAACGGCGGTTTTAGGTTCGTTTTTGCTCGCGATAAAGGCCTTTATAGTATCAAGCGGGGCCGTATTTATCGCATTTTGATACATCAGCTCTTTTACGTAATAATCCTTTGCTAAATCATCGCCCTTCACCCCCGTACTAGCAAACAGCGCCCTCGTCGTAGGCAAACTTTTATTTTCTATGATTTTATAAATTTTAGTCGCGTTCATGATACCGATTTGTCCCGTCGGTAGCGAGTTCTCGCGCATCTTTTCATCTAGCAAGCGATCAAATCTGCTAACAAAAATACTAATCACGCTCTTTGGTAACGGCGTTAGCGGAAATTTCTTTTCATAAGCCTTTACTCCCTCTTCAAAAGCGTCCAAACACGCTACGGCTTGCTCGGGCGAGAAAATCAGCGTCGCATTTACCGCGATACCGCGCGCAGTTAGAGCGCTCATCGCTTCAAAGCCGGCTTTTGTAGCAGGTATTTTTATCATGACGTTTGGCATGCCGATCTCCGCGTGAAGTCTAGCACCCTCATCTACCGTAGCTGCGGCATTATCGCAAAAGCTAGGATCAACCTCTATACTAACAAAACCGTCGTCGCCGTTTACATAATGCTTCAAAAGTTTTATTGCAGCTATCTTGATATCTTGCATCGCGAGCGTCTCATAAAGCACCTTCGGATATTTTTTACCCATTTGGCTAATGACGTCTTTATAAGAATCCGATAAAAACGCAGCCTTAAAGATGGACGGGTTTGAAGTCACGCCGTTAATCGTGCCACTTTGAAGTAAATTTACAAACTCGTTTTGTAAAAAATCGCGCTCGATAAAGTCGCACCACAATGAAAAATTTATATCGTTATTAAACATTTTTCTCGCCTTTTTATATCAAATTTACGATCTCGCGCAAATCTTTTTTATCCACGCAACAAGTTGCCGCTTGCCTCAAAATTTGCTTTGCGCAAAATGCGATTTTTAAATTTGAATGCTCAAACATAGATAGGTCGTTGGCGCCGTCGCCCACGCTCATCGTCTGCTCTTTTGAGATTCCAAGCAAATTTTGTAAATTTGCAAGCATCGCGCCTTTTGAAAAGCCAAACATCATTTCGCCCCCCACGAGTCCAGTCAGGACGCCGTCTTTGTGATGCAGGATATTCGCGAAACTAGCATCAAATTTGAGCTTTTCTTGCGCTCTATCGGTGCCCGAGTGAAATCCGCCGCTAAAAACTACGACCTTGATGCCCTTACTTTTTAGATGCGCGATCAACTCGGCGGCTCCTGGCATGAGCGGCAAATTTGAGCAAATTTGATCTACTTTAGCAAGCTCAAGCCCCTTTAAAAGCGAAACGCGGCGCGTCAAGCTCTCGAAAAAATCAAGTTCGCCAGCCATCGCTTTTGCAGTTATTTCGCTAACCTCATCGCCCACGCCTTTTGCCGCAGCTAAAAAATCTATCGTCTCACCGTCCATCAGCGTCGAATCAAAATCAAATACACAAAGCTTTATCAAAATTAATCCTAAAAATCACGTTTCAATAGCGTTTCGACTTTTAAAATCGTAAGAATACTATTATCTCTCTTACCGATGCCATAAATCATACCCTTATCTCTTAAAAGCGTTTCAGGCGGCGGATCGATCCTATTTTGCTGTATCCTAATAGCTTCCGTTAGCCTATCAATCACAAATCCAGCAACGTTATCGCCGTCTTTCATTACTATATATCTAGTACTCGTGCTCGGTTTTGCGGCATTTAGAGAAAATTTCTTTCTCAAGTCGATTAACGGGATGACGCTACCGCGCAAGTTAAATACGCCCAAAACATACTCAGGTACGCTAGGCACGCGAGTGTATTCGATGGGCTTAATTATCTCTTGGATATTTAAAATAGGTATCGCATACTCCTCGTCGCCCACGATAAAGCCGACTAGCTGGACGATCTCCTCGTGCTCTTTTTCGTTTGGGTCTATCACCTGTCTTTTTTGTCTTTTTAGAACCTGATTTAGTTTGTCGTTCATGTTCTATCCTATTAGTTTGATATTTTTTCTAACTACGTTTTCAAGGTACTCGGACGAATACGGCTTAGTTATATACTCGGTCATTCCTACTTCCACGCCTCTTAGCCTATCGGCCTTTGACGTCCTTGAGGTTACCGCAATAAGCGGCAAATTTCTATATTTTGAGTACTTGCGAATTTCGCCCGCTAGCGTGTAGCCGTCCATTCGCGGCATTTCGATATCGATTAGCATCGCATCAAGCGCATGTTCGCCAGATTTTACGATAGTTAGAGCCTCGACGCCGTTAGTGGCCTCTATCACCGTTACGCCAAGAGGGGCTAGCGATTTTTGCATTATGGTTCTGTCCATCTTCGAGTCGTCGACGATCAGCACCTTGTAGTCGCTCGGTTTTTCTTTAACGCTTTTTGAGGATTCCATGCTGGCTTTTATGTCTACTTTTATATCTTTTGCCATCTCCATCATCATACCTACGTCGATGATGAGTGTTACGCGGCCGTCGCCTCTTATCGTGGCTCCCGCGATTCCAGGGATATTTTGGAGATAATCACCCATTGATTTAATTACGATCTCCTCTTGTCCTACGAGGCTATCTACGATGATGCCTAGTTTTGCCTCCGCTACGCCGATAACGACCACGTATGTCTGATCGCCGCCGTCAAAGACCTGCTTGACGCCAAAGATATCAGATAGCTTAACCAGCGACAACACCTCGTCGCGTAGTCTGAGCACGTTTTTGCCGTCAATCGTATAGATATCGTCGATCGGCACGCGCACGGTCTCTAAAACGCTTGCTAGAGGAATAGCGAAAAACTCCTCTTGTGCGCCTACTAAAAGCGACTGTATGATAGCTAGCGTGAGCGGAATCTTTAGCTTCATCGTCGTGCCCTTACCCACTTCGCTTTCGATGTCGATTATACCGTTTAGCTTTTCGATATTCGTTTTTACGACGTCCATTCCCACACCGCGGCCGCTTACGTTAGTTACCTTCGCAGCAGTCGAAAATCCAGGCTTAAATATAAGTCCGAACGCCTCTTTATCGCTCATAGTATCGGCTTCGCGCTCGGTGATGATGCCCTTTTCTATCGAGCGTGCCTTTAGCATATCGGCATCTAATCCCTTACCGTCGTCGGTGATCTCGACTACGATATGGTTGCCTTCGTTATAGGCTTTTAGCTGGATGGTGCCTTTTTCCGGTTTGCCAGCAGCTAGTCTGGTAGCGCCGTCTTCGATACCGTGGTCGCACGAGTTTCTTATCATATGCACGAGTGGATCGCCGATTTGCTCGACGATGGATTTATCAAGCTCCGTCTCCTCGCCCGTGATCTCAAGGTCGATTTGCTTATTTAGCTCGCGGCTTAGATCGCGGATCATGCGAGGAAATTTATTAAATACCTTTGCAATAGGTAGCATCCTTGTTTTCATAACGGCTAGCTGTATGTCAGTAGTTACTAGGCTTAGGCTGGATACTACTTGATTTAGCTCCTCGAGGAATTTCTCGCCCTCATATCTCTCCTCGACGTCGTCGTAAATTTTAAGCAATCTGTTTTTGCCAAGCACCAGCTCGCCGATCAGGTTCATCAGGTGATCTAGACGCTTAACCTCGACGCGTATAGTCTGCTCGTCCGCGCTAGCTCCACTTGATGGAGCGGGTACTTTTTTGTCCTCTTTTTTGTTGGCAGGCTTTGCTGGAGCGGGCTTTGGAGCCGGTGCAGAATTTGAGGGAGCTGGAGCTTGCGGCGCAGCCGGTGCAGTAGGTTTTGGCGCTTCGCCTGCTGCTGCTTTTTGAGCGCGTCTTGCCTGATCTTCAGCCTTTCTTACTTTCAGCAGTCTTTCTATCTCGGCTTCGACCTCGTCGTCGCTTAAATTTGACAAATTTTCATCACTAACCGGTTCAGGCTCTTTTGGCGCCTCTACTACAGGCTCTGGTACCACGGGTGCAGGCTCGCTAACGGCCGCACTCGGGGCTTCACCTTCGGATATTGCGGTTAGTCTTTTGCAGATATCGCCTATCTCGATGCCTACGTCCGTATCGTTGCCGCTATCTCTGATACCGTGGAGTAAGCCCTTCATCATATCCACAGACTCTAGCACCACGTCCATGATATCCGGAGTTATCTTTAGTTCATTTCGGCGCGCTTTATTTAATACATCCTCCATATGGTGAGTTAATTTTGTAAGGATATCGAAATTTAAAAAGCTCGATGACCCCTTGACCGTATGCGCAACGCGGAAAATTCTATTTAAAAGCTCTAAGTCTTCAGGATTAGACTCAAGTTCTATGAGGTCATGGTCTATTTGTTCTACTAGTTCGAAGGCTTCAACCAGGAAGTCTTCCATTATCTCTCTCATATCATCCATGATTTCCCCCTTATTTCTTGTTCGCTTCGATCACGCGAAGCACCTCGTTATAAAATAGCGACGCGTCAAATTTGGTTAGATACGCGGCAGCTCCGGCCTCTTTACTTTGAGCTTCGCTGTAGTCGTTGCTTATAGAAGAGTTAAATATAATAGGAATTCCCGCATATCTTGGATTATTCTTTAGAGTCGATGCAAAGCGATATCCGTCCATCTGAGGCATTTCGATGTCGCTCAAAATCACTCTTAAAAATTGACTTAGCTTATCGCCGTACATTTCGTATAGATCTTGCATTCTAGCAAGTCCCTCTACGCCATCTTTTGCTTCGACTACTTTTAGTCCCATTTTTTCTAGCATATCTTTTACTAGTTTTCTTGCCGTCGAGCTATCGTCTAGCACTAGTGCTAAACCGCTTAAAAGCTTACTTTGATCGATCTCTACTTCCATTTTCGGGCTATAAATGCCAAGCTCTTCGACGACGCTTTCAAGGTCAAGTATAAGCAAAACTTCATCGTTTTCGATACGAGTTACGCCAGTTATCTTGCCTTTGTCTAGAGTTCCCGCGTTTGAGGCGAAAGTCGCAGCCTCTATATCCGCCCAACTTATACGCCTGATACGTTTTGCCTCATGAACGATAAAACCTATCAGTATTCCGCTAAATTCGGCGATGATAACGCGAGGCTTGATAACTCCGCCTTTGGGTTCTTTTATCTGCATCCATTTGGCTAAATTTATGACAGGTATCACGACGCCGCGTAGGTCAAAAATCCCCTCTATATACTCGGGTACTCCTGGAAGCTCGGTTAAATTTGGCATCTTGATGATCTCGCGCACCTTAGCGACATTGACGCCGTATATACCCTCATATACATTGTCTCCCGACTGCTTAAAGATACGAAAATCAACAAGCTCCATCTCATTTGAACCGGTTTTTAATGTGCCATTTTTAAGCATTTTAAACCTTTACGCTCTTTCGAGCAAACTTAATATTTTGGTCGTATTCTACTACAAAATAGCTTTGCTCGCATGCAAAAGATGGAATATTTATATATTTTTGTTTACCTATCGTGTACTGTTCGCCCTGGTGATAGTGCCCTTCGATGACAACGTCAGCCTCGTAAAATGCGTTATATCGACGCATTTTTGCCTCGACTAAATTCTTAAAATTCGGTATTTTATAATCCAAAATTTTTCGTTTAAGTTTATTTAAAATCTGTTTTGAGAACTTAAATTTTAAAAATTTATCGAAAAAATTCATCGTTTTTAAAAACCATTTGACGCGCAAAAATCTCAAAGCGTATTTTGAAACAAAAGGCAAAAATATATCTCCATGCGCGATAAGCACGCTTTGGTCGCACTCCGAGGCAAATTTAACCGGCTGAGCGCCGATCGAATAGACTTTGACGTTTTTAAACAGAGGCGCGAGGTTAAAATCGTGATTTCCTTCGAAATAGTAAATTTCCATTTCCTCGCCCAACTCGTCGATCGCGCGGACGTATCGCTCGTAAAATTTGACGAAAAACTCGCACTCGCCCGCCAAAAAATCAAACATATCGCCCATCAAAAACAGCTGCGGCGTCTTTATCTCGCCGCTTTTTAGCGCGCATAAAAAATGCCAGAAATTTTCGCGATTTTCGTTTTCGTGCGAGTCGGCGATAAAGATCGCACTGCTTTTTACGACGATTTGCTCAGGCATCAAATTTTACTTTTTGTAGCGCCGAATTTGAAAGACTCGGCAAACGCCATAGTTAAATTTAATGGCTCAAATTTAACGGCCGAGCTCATAAATTTAACGGCTTTAAACGCGCGCATCGGCTCTAGAATTTGATCGGCTTATAGCTAACAGAGACGATCTCGACGTCGCTTCTGCCGTTTGGCAAATTTAGCGCGACCTCGTCGCCCTCGCTCTTACCAATTAGCTGCTTAGCTAAAGGCGAGTTAATCGAGATGAGTCCGCGCTCTAGGTTGCTCTCAGGCGTACCCACTAGCGTATAGGTCTTTTCTAGCTCGGTTTCTACGTCCATGATGACGACCGTGGAGCCAAATTTTACTTTATCGTGCTCGTACTGGGCGGGGTCGATTACCTTGGCGCGGCTTATTATGTCGCTAAGCTCGGCTATGCGGCTCTCGATAAACGCCTGCTTTTCGCGCGCGGCGTGGTATTCGGCGTTTTCTTTTAGGTCGCCGTGACTGCGCGCGATGTCGATCTCCTCGACGATATTGGGGCGCTCGACGGTTTTTAAATTTTTTAGTTCGTTTGTGATTTTTTCATATCCAAAAAGCGTCATCGGTTCGGTCATTTTTTATCCTTTGTTTGTTATTAAAATTTGCGCTACGCTGGCTGCAGAGCCGTGCTCTAAGTATTTTCGTAGCTTCTCGCAGCCTTTGATAAATTTCTCTTTATCGCAGCTCTCGTAGGCTTTTATTAGATTATTTGGCGTTACTTCATCTTGCAATAGCTCCTCATGTAGCGCCGCTTCTCCCATAAAATCAAACATAATATTTGCAAGCCCGATGTGGCGCAGCTTCACAAACATCCGCGCTATCATTATGTCGATGGCTTTGGCTTTATAGGCTAGTACAAACGGCGTGCCCACGAGCGCAGCCTGCAGCGTCGCGGTACCCGAGCAGATAAAGGCAAACTCGCTTTGCAAAAGCGCGCGCGGCGCGTCCGTAACCACGCTAAAGTCGCTAACGTCGCCGTAAATTTGCATATCGTTTGCTAAAAACGGCGGCACAACGAGCAGTTTTTCTTTGTCTTTTATCTGGCTCGCCACTTCGCGAAAAATCGGCATCAGTCGTGAAATTTCGGCGCGGCGGGATCCGGGCATAAAAGCGATCTTACCGCTTTGCAAAAGCTCGTTTTTTCGTACTCGTAGTTCGTCAAGCAGCGGGTGTCCGACATAGCGCGAGCGATTGTAGTACATCCCGTCAAACGGCAAAATCGAAGCCAAATGATCGCAGTACGCCTCGACTTTCGCCACGCGTCCGGCCTTCCACGCCCACACCTGCGGCAAGATGTAGTAGGTCACGGGCGTTTTGATCCCGGCTTCTTTGATCGCTTTAGCTAGCGGCAGGTTAAAGGCTGGGCTATCGATGAGTAGCACGGCGTCACACTGCGCAGCTAGGCGCGTCATCTCTTTTATAGCTCGTTTTGCCTTAAAATAAAGCGGCAAAACCTCCACGAAACCCATCGCGGAAAACTCCGAGCTTCGCATAAAAGGTTCGCCAAATTTCTCGTCGAAAATGCCTTTTAGCTCGCACTTTGGCAGGTACTCTAAAACCTGCTCGAAGTGCAAATTTGCAGAAGCCTCTAAACAAGAGACAAGTAGCTTCACTGATTACCCTCAAATTCCTCGGCTACGTACGCAAGCTCAGCCGCGCGCCCTTTAGTCATCTGCAAATAGCAATCGGCCGCTATTACGAGATAAATCGTTCCTTGCGGAGGATAAAAAGCGCATTTGGCCTCTTTATAAGCAACCCACTTACGCTGTATATCTTTTAGGATTTTTTTATTTTCTTCGTTTAGTACGCTCATAGCCTTTTTATAGTTTTCGTTTAAAATTTTATCTTGGACGGCGAATTCAGCTTTTATACACCCTACCATACCGGCGGTAGAGCTATCTTTTTGCATGCACTCGTCTACGCGCCTTTGCGATTCGTCCCTTTCTTCCAGATTCGTCTCTAAATTCGACGGCGAATTTGACGAAGGCTTTGTCTTTATCGCAAGTTCTTGCGCGCCAAAAACGAGGCTCGCCGCAAACGCCGCAAAAATAAATTTTTTAAGCATATTTTACCCTTTAAATTTAACGGGAATTATCGCCTAAAACGGCTAAATAAACAATAAAATTTAAATTTATAAGAAAAATTCAGGTTTAAAAATTTGAAAGATAAATGCGTAAATTTAAAAACCCAAAGCCCGCAGGCCTTGGGTTTTGGGGTTTATTTAAAATTTAGATTCTTAACGTCTTCGTCGGCTTTTTTCATAGCTTCGGTAGGCGCTACGCCGATAGGATATTTATGTCCTAAAGAAGCAGGCGCAGGAACCGGAGTAGCCTCTTGAGTTAGCTTGATGCTGATGCCGTAAGGCGCAAGCTCGTTAACTAGCTCGGTTTGTCCTTGGCGAGCAAATTCTTTACATTGACCTAGGATCCTAGCCGACTCTTCGTCTCCGTGGAAGCCGTAGCTGTTTTCGCTAAATGCGAAGTCCCAGCGGATGTGAGTTTTGCGGTGTAAGTAAAGAGTCTTTTCAAGAGCCTTACTGATAGCTTCTTTTCTCTCTTTTTCATCGGCGATCGAGGCAAATTTCTCGTGCTTAGCTAGCTCGGCTCTGGCCGTTTTTATGTCTTGGATCAAAGAAAGTAGCGCATTTTCGCAGTTTCTTAGCTCGTAAGCGTGGCGATTTTGTACGAATGAAATTCTATCTTTTAGCACTTGTTCGCTTTGCGGGTGGCAAGTTTTGCAAGCCGCGTTTATATCGGCAAGCGGAGTTAAAATTTCATGCTCGGTGATCTTTTGAGCTCCGGCGCGTTTATACGGCATGTGGCAGTCTGCGCACGTTACGCCGCTTCTTCCGTGGATACCGGTTGAGCTTAGCTCAGCTTCTGAGTGCTGCATCTTGATGATTTTAGCGCCGGTATCTTTGTGGATGTAGTCAAATTTAAACCCGTCCTCTTTGGCTAACTGATCGTCATAGTATTGGTCGAAATTCTCGATCTTAAACGGCTCGTCTTTCTTCCAGAAATTCCAAGGGAAGGTTAAAACGGATTCTTTGCCTGCAGGATAGTATTCTACGTGGCACTGCATACAAACGTAGCTTCTCATCTCTTGTCTGGTGGCCTTTATACCGCTTTTTGCGTCGGCTTGGTAGCCTCTAGCGACCATTGCGTTTACGAATGCGGGTCTTGTTACTCTTAGGCTCATATCATCTGGCGAGTGGCAGTCTGCACAGGTGCTGCCTAGATGCGATCCGTGGATACTCTCGCCGTGTTTAGCCGCGATTTTTTTCATGACGTCAAAATACGGGATAGAGTTCATCTTCGTCCACGCGGCTTTTCTCTTTTCGCCTTCCTCTTTAGGCATTACGTCGAAAAACGGCATAGGCTTAGTTGCAGCAGGCGTAGGATCGGCAGTTAGGTTATAATCGCCATCAACTTGAAGCGCGGTTAAATATCCGGTGTGGCAATTGACGCAATATCCTGGCTGACCCTTAAATGCAGGAAGCCCGTGAGCGTTTAGATACTCTTTATCGTTTCTTTTGGTTTCGATCTGATCTATCTGCGAATAGTAGTGGGTTCGCGGTTTGCTGTAATCCACGCCGAACGCATAACCGTTCCAAAACACCGTAGCCGCAGGCCAGCGAATAATCTTGCTATAAGGTAAATCACCGCCGAAAGCCGTTTCTACAAATTCGCTTCCTTTTGGATTTGCGTCGCTTTTATGCTCCATTTTTTTGTAAGCATCGAGCTGATTTGGGAAATTTGCGCCCCATTTTTCAAAATCAGGCTCAAGTTCGCTCACTTTATTGAGCATTAGCGGGTAAGTTTTTGACTCTTCTTTTTTATGAGCTATGTCATTATAAAGAGCAAGTACGCCCGCACCAAGTGCGATAGCTACTAGAAAAGTAACTATATATGACAGTTTTTTCATTATTCTCCTCCTAGAATTATTTTAAAAGTTATGTGCGTGTCCGGCTTGTCTGTGACAAGATACGCATTTTAACGGCTCGTTGGCATTAGCATACTGCCCGTGTTTGCCTGGCAAGCTATCGCCTATAGCTCTTGGATCGACTGAATTTCTAGCATAATCCTTATGGCACTCTATACAATTGTTTTGTATGATTTCCTTTTGCTCATCGCTTGCGGTAAACGATACGGGATTATCCAAGAAAGTAAACGCATAACCGTGCAAGAAGCCGTATTTAGCTTTCGCCAGCCATTTGCTTACGAATTCTTTAGGCATGTGGCAATCTATACACGTCGTAACGTGTTGATGTCCGCCCTTAGACCAGCCTTCATAGACTTGGTTCATGACGTGGCAGTTTATACAGGCTTCGGGATCGTGAGTAAGATGCTGAGGACCGTTAGCAAAAAAGAATGTGAAAATTCCAAATCCGCCAGTAAGTCCGATAACCGCCAGCAAAGCTATGACCCATTTAGACGCTTTTTCCTTTGCGTTTTCCATAATCGGCTTTCTAACCTCCTTTGTAAATTTAAATAAAACTTAACTTTATTTATAAGCCGGTATTTTATTATTAGTTCGCTTAAATTCTCATTTATTTTTCTAATATAATTAAAATTAAATCTAAAGCTTATTTTTATACTGTGTAAATATAACAGTAGTTGTTATCAGTTTATTATGATTGATTTCAATCTATTTCGGTATTATATAATAAAATATATTTACTACCTTAAATTTGAATAAAATTTAAAAACTAAAATATAAAGTAAACAATATCCAATATAGGCCAAAACTTTAAATTTAAATAATAAAAGCTGTGCTAAAATCTTTTCTTTAAAAATTTGAAAGCTATGGGCTCGTCAAATTTGAGCTAATCGTGATAAAAAGGAATAAATTTGAAAGAAATTTTAATCACAAACGACGACGGATTCGAGGCTAACGGCCTGCACGCTTTAGCTAGCGCACTAAGGGAGCTACCTGATACCCGCGTTACGATCGTCGCTCCAAGTACCGAAAAATCAGCCTGCGCACACTCTCTAACGCTTACTAGACCCCTTCGCTTTATCAAGCTTGATGATGATTTTTACAAACTCGACGACGCTACGCCCGCAGACTGCGTCTATCTCGCGCTTCATGCGCTTTATAAAAGACTGCCCGACCTCGTAATCAGCGGCATAAACCACGGCGCAAACGTGGGCGAAGATATCACCTACTCGGGTACGTGCGGAGCGGCTATGGAGGGCGTTTTGCAGGGCGTGCCTAGCATCGCGTTTTCGCAGTTTTACAAAAACGACAGTATCGAAAAACTTGGCTTTTCGCTCGCGCAGCAAGCCGTCAAATTTATCGTTCCGCGCGTATTAAACCGCGAAATCTCCCTACCGCCGCGCCAGTTTTTAAACGTAAATATCCCGGCCGTCTCCGTCCGCGAATTTAGAGGCTACCGCATAGTTCCCGCAGGCAGGCGCAGCTACGCCACGCACGCGATGCTCCACCGCAACCCGCGCGGCATCGAGTACTACTGGCTCGGACAACCGTCGAATTTAGACTACGAGCAAAACGGAGAGTCCGATATCAGCGTACTTAGCGAGAGTTTCGCCTCGCTCACTCCAATCATGCTCGATATGACCGCGCACGCGAGCTTGCAGGGCCTAAAAACCGCGCTAAAGGATCAAATTTGAGCGAGGAAATTTTGGATCAAAACGACCGATTTACGAGATCTCGCTGGCTGTTTGGCGATGATTTTAAAAAGCTTCAAAACGCAAACGTCCTAATCTGCGGCGTAGGCGGCGTGGGCGGAGTCTGTGCGGACGCGCTGGCTCGCTCCGGAGTGGGCAAAATCACCGTTATCGACAAGGATATTTTTGATATAACCAATCAAAACCGTCAAATTTACAGCGAAGCGGTCGGTGCCGTTAAAGTCGGAGAATTTGGCAAGAGATACGAGTGCATAACGGCGCTGCAAGAACTTATGACGCCGGAGTTTATCGCAAATTTCGACTTTTCGCCCTTTGATCTCGTGATCGACGCTATCGACGACGTACCCGCCAAGATCGCGCTCGCGCTAAAAACGCACGAAAAGCTAATTAGCTCGATGGGCGGAGCAAAGCGCATCGACCCGACGCAGATCAAGGTCGCCTCCGTCTGGCAAACCTGCAACGATCCGTTTGCTAAAAAAATACGCACCGAGCTTAAAAAAGCGGGCTTTAAAGGTAAATTTGACGTCGTGTTTTCGACCGAACCGCCAAGGTGCGTGAAACTGGGAAGCTTCATGGGTGTAACGGCGTGTTTTGGGCTAAATTTAGCAGCTTTAGCGGTGAGAAAAATCATCAGCGAAAAATAGCTGCAACGACTTTAACCGCTCGCTTAAAACAAATTTATGCTATTATACCGCACTTAAATTAAGGAAAAAAATGAAAACATGCGTCATCCTTGCCGGCGGTAAAAGCTCGCGAATGGGCCGCGACAAAACGCTACTGCCTTTTGGCGGATTTGCGACGCTCACGCACTACGGAGCGCATAAATTCGGGCGGATTTTCGAGCGCGTATTCATTAGCTCCAAATTTGAAAAATTTAACCCACCCCTGCCGCTCATCAAAGACGCCGACGCAGAGGAGATCTCGCGGTCAAATTTGACCGAGGCGAGCGACAAAGAGGGTGCGCCAAAAAGCTCAGCTCAAATTTCCGCGCAAGATACGTCAAATTTGAGCGAGCCAACCTTTTCTCCGATGCTAGCGCTTTACAGTATCCTTAAGAACTTCCCAAACGAAAGCGTCTTTATCGTTCCCGCCGATATGCCGTTTGTTAGCGAAAACTGCGTGCGCGAACTATATAAATTTACCGGCGAATACGACATGGTCATCGCCGCGGACGAGTCGCATACGCACTCGCTTTGCGGGTTTTTTAGCGGGGATTTAGCGGATGCGGCGGGCGAGCTTTTTGCCGCGGGCGAGCACAAGATCGGGCTTTTGCGCGACCGTTGCCGCTGCAAGATCGTAAAATTCGCAAACGCGGACGAGTTTTTTAACATCAACTATCAGGCAGATTACGAACAAGCCTTAAAAGAAGGAAAAATATGAAAAAAATTATCGTTTTACTGGCGATTTTGTTAAATTTAACCGTAGCTGGCGAGACGGAAACGGCGAAGCAAAATTTAGCCGGCCAGTCCGAAAATACGGCTGAAAATTTAACCGAGCCGACCGCCAAAGACGAAGCCAAGCGCCTCTACGAAGCCGCCGCAAAGCTCGAATACGAAGGCGACAAAACAAGAGCCCTTCAGCTTTATAAACTAGCGGCTAAAAAAGCGATATTTACGGACGAAGACGGCGAAACGGCTGCGATGGAACGCTCCGTGATCGCGCCCTCAGATAGCGTAGCGGACGCGCCCGTAGAGGAGCAAAAGATCGCCTCCAAAGAGCGCCCGAAAGCGAAATTTGAAAGCGGTGAGGCATACGATGTGGATGAAATTTTGGGCTTAAAAATGCACCACCTAAACTACCTCTTGCCGGCAACCTACGCATTTAACGACGTCGAGGGCAGGCGTAGATTTGAGACCGCTTTTCAAATCAGCCTGCAAAAGCCGCTGTTTTACGACGTGTTTGATATGAATGAAACGATCTCGGCAGGCTACTCGCAAAGCTCGTGGTGGCAGACGGCTAAGAGCTCTACGCCGTTTCGCGAGACCAACTACCGCCCCGAGATTTTCATAACCGTTCCGATGAGATTTGAGGCGCTGCCGAGTCTTGATTATCTACGCGCGGGACTTTTGCATGAGAGTAACGGCCAGGGCGGCGAGAAGTCGCGCTCATGGAACCGCGTCTATCTCGAGGCTAAACTTTACGCCGGTAGCCTCGTCGTGATCCCGCGAGCGTGGGCGCGCATCCCTGAGAGCAAAGGCAGCGACGACAATCCCGACATCGAAAAATACATCGGCAATATGGATATAAATTTCGCTCTGCCTTTCCGCGGCCACGTCTTTACGGCTATGGTGCGAAACAACCTGCATTTTGATAAAACCAACCGCGGCGCGGGCGAGCTTGGGTGGCTATTTCCGTTTGGCAAGAGCGGCGTTTACGGCTACGTGAAGTACTTCACCGGATACGGCGAGAGCCTCATCGACTACAACCGCCACACCGATAAGGTCGGCATCGGCTTTGCGATTTTAAAATAATTTGTAGACTTGCCGCCTAAAGACCTAGGCGGTTTAAGTCATTATCGTAGCCGGTAAGCCGATTAGCTTTGATTTATTTTTACATAAGAATTTGCAAGCATAGGCGATTTCACTAATTTATGGATCGCTATTGCTTGTGGATTGCATTTTTATTATTTTTATACAGTTTACGGAGATTTTATTGCTTAAATTTCACTAGATTTATACTACTGATCGGTAAAATTTTGCGAGAGGTTTTAGCGTCGTTAGATAAATTTCCGCTTTTAACTTTTAACCGCTCCCTACATAAAAATTTGATAAAATCCATGCGATTTTTCCGCATAAAAATTAAATTTTAAGGATACAAATGTTTTTGCAATTAGACGAGATCCGACAAAGACTCGACGTGATATTCTTGCCTTTAGAGCAAGAGGGCGTAACAGGTATGAGGCTGCTAGCACAAAGCGATGCCGACGCGTCCATGCGGGCGCTAGAAAATGCGCAAGAGGCTCTAGACGTCAAATTTCCGCTTGCGTTTTTGCACCTAGTTTGCAAATTTGACTTTGGCGAATTTGAGGTTTGCAACGTATGCTTTGGCACCGGCGGCGACTACGCTAGCGAGCTAGTGCGGCTAAACAGCACCGACGAATACGGCGGCAAATGGTGGCAAGGCAAGACTCGTCCTGCAAATTTGATAGTTTTTGCCGTCGGCGATCCGTGGATATTTCTGATTGATTGCGCGGACGGCGCGATTTATGCGTGGCTGCTCGGAGACGAAGAGCTTTGCGGTAGGCGCGTTGCGAGCGATTTTGAGAGATTTTTTAGAGCGCTTGCCGGTATCGGTATCGCGCGACTAAGCAAAAAGGGCGTACCGAGCGCGGAAGAAATCGTCAAATTCGTCCAAGCAAGCGATGATAAGGCGATTGAGTTTTGGCGAGAAATGGCGGAAATTTGATAAATTTAATGCTGAAACTGGACTTTTACGCTAGCTTTGGCGGCAAATTTGACTGATTTCAAAACTCTAAATTTGGTGACAACCGCCGTCAAATTTTAATCCCAAATTTATAAATTTTGTCCGCAGATCCGCTCAAATTTATATTATTTTTTGCATTCTGGTGCTAAATTTGAGCTCAAATTTGCCATAAATTCGGCGTATAAATTTAACAACAAAAGGTAAAAAATGATAACCGCAAAGGCTCTTTACGCATCCGCTCGCCTTAGATCTCTGCCGCTTAGCGTCTCGGGCGTACTGCTCGGTAGCGGCGCGGCATACGGCGCGGGAGTATTTAGAGCGGATATTTTCGCACTGGCGCTGCTTACGACGCTGCTGTTTCAGATACTCAGCGACTACGCTAACGACTATGGCGACGCGGTAAAAGGCACCGACGACGATGGCAGGCTGGGGCCGCGCCGCGCGATACAAACGGGGCAGATGAGCGCGGCCGAGATGAAGCGCGTCATCGTAGCTACGGCGCTGCTTTCGGCATTTTCGAGCCTCGCGCTAAGCGTTTTGGCGTTTGGCGAGCGGTTTTATCTCATACTGCTATTTTTGGCACTAGGTAGCGCGTCGATATACGCTGCAATCCGCTATACCGTGGGTGTCGGTGCATACGGATATAAGGGGCTTGGCGACGTTTTCGTGTTTTTGTTTTTTGGGTTACTTAGCGTGCTGGGTTCGTACTTTTTATACGCACGATCGCTTGATGCGGCGCTGCTGTTACCTGCGTGCGCGTGCGGGATGCTAAGCACGGCGGTGCTAAATCTAAACAACATGCGCGACGTGCAAAACGACGCGCTCAAAGGCAAGCGCACGATCCCCGTGCGTATCGGGCTGCTCGCGGCCAAGCTCTATCACTATGCGCTGATCGCTGGCGGTGCGGGATTAATGCTTTGCTACTCGCTTTTGCGCGGCGAGCCTGGCGCAAAACTACTCTACATAGCGAGCTTTGCGCCGCTTGTTTGGCACCTATTTTTCGTTTCGCAGGTGCGGGATTGTCGCGATTTCGACGGACAGCTAAAGGTCGTCGCGCTCAGCACGTTTGCGATGTCGGCGCTGTTTTTCGTCGGGGAAATTTTGGGCTAAATTTAGCCTGATTTTTTATCACACGATCTTGGGGTGGCAAGCCAAACAATTCAAATTTATATCAAAATGTTGCGAAAAAGTTATATATTTACTTTTTTAAAATACACTTTCAAACCAAAATCGCAAGGAGAAAAAATGAAAAAACTAATCAAATTTTCGCTAGTCGCAGCGCTAGTAGCGAGCTTCGCAAACGCAGCAGTCTATGAGATCGACCCAGCGCACAGCAGCGTCGGCTTTAAGATCAAGCACCTAAGCATCTCAAAAGTAAGCGGAAATTTCGGCAAATTTGACGCCGTGATTGACTACGACAAGGACGCCAAAGAGCTCAAAGCGCTCGAGGCCACCATCGAAACCGCCTCGGTAAATACGCAAAACGAGAAGCGCGACGAACACCTAAGAAGCGCGGATTTTTTCAACGCGGCCAAATTTGACAAAATCACCTACAAAATGGTCAAATTTGAGAAAGAAAGCGACACGGAAGGCAAGGTCGTGGGCACGCTCACGATGCACGGCGTAACTAAGCCCGTGGTGCTAAAATTCGAGCTTGGCGGCTTTACTGCAGATAAAAACGGTAAGGAAAAAATCGGCTTTAGCCTAGAGGGCGAAACCAAACGCAAGCTCTTTGAGATCGGGTTAGATACCCCGGAGATCACGCTATCTGACAAAGTCGAGCTAGAGATCGAAGTCGAAGCCAAAGAAAAATAAACCCAAAATAAGCCTAAAGCCTTTTTTCGGGCTTTAGGCTTATTTTTAAATTTTAAGTTTTCGTAAATTTGATAAACCGCGTGGCATAAAAACCTGAACGGCAAAAACCAAAACTAAAAGACGCGTCAAAGCATGATGTCAAAATTCGAAAAATCCGCCAAACTGCCGCACTGAAAGGCAAATTTGCGGCAAAATACAAAGCACCCGCTCAAGCCGGCAAACCGATAAACTCGCCAACCAAATCACCGCAACAAAGAGTAAATTTACCCCTTACGCCCTAGCAAATATAGCCTCAAAGCCTGCTCTGCCGTCATTTTGAGATTGCGCATTGCGGTTTGCTTATCCATCGCCTCCTCTAGGCTCACAGGCTCGTTTAATACGCTAAAAAACGCGTCGATGCCGTTTTCGTTACAGCCGCCGGCACACGGCGACACGCTGCCCGCTAGCGCGATGATCGGTTTGCCGTATTTTTTGGCGATTTTTGCCACTCCGGTAGGGGTCTTGCCCATCGAGCTTTGAAAGTCCAGTCGCCCCTCGCCGGTGATGATTAGATCGGAGTTTTTCACGTCCTCTTCGAGGCGGATTTCCTCCATGATGATGTCGATGCCGGGCTTTAGTTTGGCGTTTAGGTAGCTAACAAACCCGTATCCTAGCCCGCCTGCCGCGCCCGCGCCCTTAAAGTTCCAAAATTCGCTCGAAAAGTGCTCGCTAGTCGCGCTCGCAAAGCTTATAAGCCCAGCGTCTAGATCCTTTACCATCTGCTCGTCCGCACCCTTTTGCGGGCCGTAAACGTAGGCCGCGCCGTTTTTGCCAAAGAGTGGGTTATCCACGTCGCAAGCCACGAGGAATTCGCACTCTTGCAGCTCTGGTGCTACGTTTTTGTTTGAAATTTTGGTGATTTTTATGAGGTTTTCGCCTTTGCCCTCGAGCAGCTCGCCGTTTTCGTCAAAAAACTCGTATCCCAGTGCGCTTAGCATGCCCGTGCCTGCGTCGTTCGTCGCGCTACCGCCGATACCCACGATAAATTTACGCGCACCTTTGCTAATAGCGTGCAAAATCATCTGTCCAAAGCCGTAAGTGCTCGTTTTCATCGGGTTTCGGCGCTCTTTTTCCACCAGCATGAGCCCGCTAGAAGACGCCATCTCAAGGATACCCAGTTCGCCCGCTAGCGCGTATCTGGCGGGGATCTTTTCGCCGAGAGGATTTTGCACGATGACGTCGATAAACTCGCCCTCTAGCGCGTCCGCTAACGCCACCACGCTACCCTCACCGCCGTCCGCAATGGGCTTAACCACCACCTCATCTATCTCGCCGGCTAGGGCTTCAATACCCTCTTTTACGGCATTGCCGGCCTCGAGGGAGCTCAAAGAGCCCTTGAAAGAGTCGATTGCTATTAGTATTTTCATCTGTTTTCCTTTTTTGGTAAGGCTTGTATTTTGAGCGCTTTTTCAGTTGCGCTTCGCTCACTGCTTTGCAAGAAGCGGAGCTGGCTAAAATTTAGCTCGGCAGACTATTTTTGCTTCGTTGCACTCGCAACTGCAAGCAGAAGTCCAGCCTACGCTAAATTTTATCTGCGCAACCCCAAAAATCATCTCAAAATACTTCGCCTTGATTTCTTATAATCAAATTTTAAATTTGCAAATTTTACCCACCGAGACCCGTATCTTGAAAATGCAAATTTAACTCTACTAAAATTTATAAAACCCGGCGACGCTTTGTTCGAAGAGCAAAGCTATGTCGCCACATCTCACGTGCAGTGGGGATGGTGGGGTTTCTGCGTCGCTGCACTAGTAGCTACAAGCAGACGGGGGCGGGTTTACCTTCGGCAGTTGCGAGTGCGTAGTTCGACGCAAAGGAAAAGGGCGCTCTACTTAGCTTCACTATGTTCGCTACCGTCGCCATATGGGCTTGAGACCGCTTCGCTCGTAGCTGCGCAGGCGTAAGTAGACCACCCCCCTTCCGCCACCCAAGAAAAGCTAGAATTTACCATTCCACTGCCCCGCAATAGCAAATTCAACCCCAAATTTAGTCGTCAAATTTATAGCAAAATAAGCGACGCTACCCAAACCGTCACCATGCCTACGATACCCATTATAAATGTAAGCATCGTCTGAGTCTTGTAGCCCTGCTCCGGCGACATCTTGCTAAAGTTCGTAACGACCCAGAAATAGCTATCGTTAGCGTGCGAAACCGTCATCGCGCCCGCAGCGATCGCCATCACCGTTAGCACCGCGCCCATCTCGCTAGTTAGCCCCAGCGCGCTCATCATCGAGCCGCTATCGGTGAAAAGCCCCATGATAGAGGCCGTCGTCGTAAGCGCCACGGTCGAGCTGCCCTGAGCGGTCTTGATGATAGCCGAGATAACAAACGGGAAAAATATACCAACGGTGCCGATAAGATGGGCGTTTGCCTTCATAAACTCGACAAAGCCCGCTTTAGCGATGACGTTGCCTAGCACGCCGCCCGCAGCCGTGATGAAAAGGATCGGTCCGACGATCTTTAGCGTTTCATTGGTCATGAGGTTAAATTCGCCCAGCTTGCCCGTTTTAGCCAGCAAGATAACGGCAAATAGCACGCCAACTCCAAGCGCGATTACGGGATCTCCCATAAATAATATAACCTTTACGAACCATGCCGTCGCCGATGGATCTTTTTCTAAAATGTCCGGAGCGACGAAGGCGACGAAAAACCCCTTTTTATTTAAAATATTAAAAAGAGAACCGCAAGCCATCAGCAAAATCGGCATAAAAATCGGCGCCAAGCTCAAGAACGCACAAGGCAGCTTGCCGTGCTCTTTGATGATCTCGTCGTAGCTCTTGCCCACATCGGCAAGATCTTCCTTTAGGCTCACTTTTGCGCCGATAGTTTTAGCAAAAAGATAGCCAGCGATGAGAACCGGTATCGAAACGACCGCGCCCACGGCGATGACTAGTAGCAGGTTGTGCCCTACGCCCACGAGTCCGGCAGCCGCTATCGGGCCCGGCGTTGGCGGTATAAACACGTGCGAGGTGTATAGGCCGCACGAGAGCGCGACGGCCATAGCTACGGGGTTGGCGCCGATTTTTTCCTTTATCGCGCGGCGGATCGGATCGAGTACGACAAAACCACTATCGCAAAAGACCGGGATGCCCACGATCCAACCCATGATGAGCATCGCTAGCTCGGGGCGCTTGTAGCCTACACAACGCACGACCATATCGGCCAGCTTTAGCGCCGCGCCCGTCTTTTCCAGCGCCATACCGATGAGCGCGCCCAGGATGATGACGATGCCTATGCTTTTAAATATCCCGCTAAATCCCTCTCCGATGATCACGGGAACCTTGACCAGGTCGATGCCAGCGACGACGGCTAGAGCTAGCGAAACGAGCATGATCGCTATAAAGGGGTGAACCCCCAACTTTGAAATCAACACGATCATAACGACGACCGCGATGACGAAGCAGACGATGAGAGCAATACCGCTCATAACAGCTCCTTTCGGATAAATTTTTGTCTAGCGCAATATTACCGAAATTTGTTTTTAAAATATCTAAATTAGATTTGAAATTTTAGTTTCATTTTATAAAATAAGTGAATTTGACGGCCGATTACTTTTGCGGTAAATATGCGGGCAGCTTTGGTGCGATTAAATTTTGTTTTGAATTTAGGTTCGAATTTGGAGCAAATTTATCACAAAAAATAACTTGTGAGGTTAAAATTTGCAATATGATAATTCGTAAAACAAGCGTCAAATTCGACTACTAGCGCTTGCCGAAGCTCAAATTTAACTCCGCCCTAAGCCTTACGGCACTATCATTTTATCAATGATTTGCAAAAGATGCGAAGCGGTCAAATTTAAAACAGTTGCGGGTTTTATTGGCCCGCATATTTTAGGCACGAGGCAAAACGTACCGTCTCCGTTTTGCCGACAACTAAAAAGGATACGCTATGGATATGATAATCTTACTTTTTTACGTTATTCCTTATATGGCGGTTAGCGCCATAGTGATGGTCATCACTGCAAAATACACTAAGAGAATTTGGATCAGAGGCATTGTAGCGGCCGCACTATTTCTAATCCCTACTTACGACATCATCATCACAAATATTCTTGAAGTGTATTACTGCGCTACCACTCCAAAGGCCTTTATAAAAAAACGGTAGAGTATCCGCAGAGTATTTATTTTGAGGATAATGTTTTTAACGGCTTTAACGAGCAGGATATAGAATATATGATGAATAACTACCTTGACGACATTCATCTAAAAACTTTAGCTTTAAATTTACCCGACGGAAACGTAGCCATATATCATTACGAAAAAAATCAAGACGAATACGACAAGATAGCAAAAGAGGTAAAGCAAGAGCTAGGGGATAAGACGTCGCACTATGATGATATCAGAGCTAGAATCATAAAAATAATCGACTCGAATAAAATCATAACTACGAAAGACAAGATGCCTAAGATGAACTATACAGTCCTATATGACAAGGTAAGTTTAAATCGGTTCGCTTCTAAATACTTTCACTCCGACACAATGAGAATCATAGACAATAAAACAAATGAAACTATTGCTTTTCAACAGAGATGTTTTATGTTTAAGAGGTTAACCGATTATAGTGCTGGCGAGTATAGCGGAAAGTATATATGTGATGATAAAAGAATTTCTTTAGTTATGAACACTTTTCCAAAAATAGATTTGAATATAGGATACGTGTTACTAAATTTTGATGCGAGATTTAAAAATTACTTTAAAGGAGAGTAAAATGAGAGTAGAAGAGAAAATATTACGCTCGCCACAAAAGACTCAAGAAGCGCCACAAACAGACGATTAAAATAAACATCCAACTCTCGACTCGAAATTTATTTGGCAAAGCCGAGTCGATAAATTTAATTGATAAATTTAGCAAACAGTCCGTACTTATCCGCCAAAAGATAAAGTCCTAAAAATAGCGCGGCGTATAAAACTGTTTTAAATATTTTTAGCAAGGCGTGCAAATTTGATCCTTTTGCTTCGTTAAATTTGCGAAATCTTAGCCAAAGGACGGTTAAATTTGAGTGAAATTTGGGGTGAGGGATTTGGAAAATGCGGGAGAAATTTAAATCAAGGCAAATTTGACTAAATTTGAAAGAATAAGGCAAAACTCGGTAAATTTGGGAAAATTTGAAGTAAAAAGAGGAAATTTAGCCGAAAAGCTCGGCTAAATTTGAGAAATCTTAGTGTAGGCTCTCGATATAGCTAAGTGCGCTAAGGGCCGCTACTGCGCCGTCTCCTGCGGCTACGATGACTTGTTTTGGCGCGTCTTTTCTGATGTCACCCGCGGCAAATAACCCCGGCACGCTAGTTTGCATCTTTAGATCGACGCTTACTTGGCCGCCGTCCTCGGTTTTGCATACGAATTCGCCGTTTTCTTGACGGAGAACGTCGTTGTTTACGTTAAGCCCGACAAATACGAAAACGCCAGGCACTTTTAGGTCGCGCTCACCCTCTTTTGTGTTTATGATTAGACCGGCAAGTCCTGCTTTGTCGCCGTAAGCTTGCTTTATCGTGGCGCTCGTGATAAACTCGATCTTGGCGTTAGCGCGGGCCTTTTCTAGCGTGACGGGAGCGGCGCGAAACTCGTCTCTGCGGTGGATGATGTAGACGCGAGAGCAGATGTTGGCTAGATACAGAGCCTCCTCGATCGCCGTGTCGCCGCCGCCTAGAACCGCGACCTCTTTGTTTTTATAGAAAAATCCGTCGCAAGTCGCGCACGTGCTCACGCCTCTGCCGAAAAACTCGTCCTCGCCCGCAAAGCCTGCGCGGCGCGGAGTGGAGCCGGTGGCTACGATGACTGCTTTGGCATGCTCTTCTTTGCCGCCTTCAAGCTTGACCGTGAAGCTGCCGTCGGCGTTTTTCATAACGCGCTCAACGCCCGCCATCTCGTGCTTTAGTCCAAAATGCGTGCACTGCGCGACCCACGTACTCATGAAGTCTATGCCGCTCTCGCCAGGAGCCTTTTGGCCGGGATAGTTTTCTATCTCAGAGCTGCCCGTTATCTGGCCGCCTGGCATGCCTTTTTCAAACATTACGACGTTTTTTAGTCCGCCGCGAGTGGCGTAAAGTCCCGCGCTAAGTCCTGCAGGACCGCCTCCGATGATTGCTAAATCTAACATATTTCTTCCTTTTAAATTTTATTTATTTTTGAATCTTGTTTATAAACGCCGCCCTTTTGCGCCTTTAGCTCCACGCTAGCGGGCAAAGACGTGATATTTAGGACGTGCATCAGCTTTAAAATCGTATTTATATCCGACGCGACGAAATTCATATTTCCCTCGCTAGGAGCGCGTTTTTGGAGCAAGTCCACGGCGACGATTTTTAAATCCTTGCTTGAAGTTTTTAAAATTTCCTTCCAATCTGATTGGTTGGAGCTAAAAACCACGAGTAAAAATTTATCATCCTGCGGCGCGAAAATTTGAGCTTGTTCGTAAAAAACCAACTCGCTAAAATTTACGAATTTATACTGCGAAAATCTGTAATTATTGTAAGCAAATACGCCTGCTACCAGCGCTGCACCGATAAAAGACGCAAAAACGGAGGTGAGAGGAAGCAGGCTTCCTCCTCGTCTAAAAACCATTAAAGAAGCGAATTTATCTTATCGGCGATGGCTTGTTTTGATTGTGCGCCGACCATTTGCTCTACGACTTCACCGTTTTTGAAAAATAGAAGCGTAGGGATCGAGCGGATACCAAATTCTACGGCTAGGTCTTGCACTTCGTCGGTGTTTACTTTACAAATTTTAGCTTTGCCCTCAAACTCCTCGGCTAGCTCGTCGATGACTGGAGCAAGCATACGGCAAGGTCCGCACCAAGGCGCCCAAAAATCTACTAGCGCAACGCCTTCTTTAGCGACGTCGAAATTCGCAGTCGTTAGTTCTACGTATTTTCCCATTTTATTCTCCTTTTTAAAGATAGTTGTAATTATACACGAAAGTATTTAAATTTTAGCTAAATAAGAATTTTTACAAACTAATATTTTCTATCCACTTTATTTCGCCCTTTTTTATCGCGATTAAATCAACCTGAAAATCGGTATTTGCGCCGTTTTGTAACAGATAAAAATCGATAGTTTTTAAAATTTTATTAAATTTAGCGGGCGTGAGGCGATACTCTGCCTCGTAGTCGCCCTGCGTAGCTTTGATTTCAACAAAGCGCAAGATGCCGTCTTTTTTAGCGACGACGTCGATCTCACCAAATTTGGAGCTAAAATTTCTAGCGAGAATCTCGCAGCCGTTTTTTAGCAAAAACTCGCAAGCCAGATTCTCCGAGCTTTTGCCGAAAAGATACGCCCTAAGTCCCAAATTTTACTCTTCTATCCTCATCATAAAAGGTTTTTCTTTTACAAACTCTTGCTCTTGCAAAATTTCCATAGTGCGTCTGACGTCCTTTTCCACGCTCGTGTGCGTCGTGAAAAATAGCGTCGCATACGGACTTTCGTCCTTTGGTTTTTGTAGCAAACTATCGATAGAGAGGTTGTTTTCGCTCATTAAATTCGTGATTTTAGCCAGCACGCCGACCTTGTCCTCGACCCTGAGTCTAAAATAATATTTCGTGCGAATTTCGCTCGGATCTAAAAGCTCGAGCGCATTTAACTCAAACGGCGCCTTGTAGCCTAGCATTGGGGATTTGCCGTCTCTGGCGATGTCGATCAGGTCGCTGATGACCGAGCTTGCCGTCGCCGGACCGCCCGCACCCGGACCGTAAAACATCGTCTCGCCGACCGCGTCGCCCACTACGCTCACGGCATTTGTCACGCCGTCTGTTTTAGCTATCATTTTGTCTTTTGGTACGAGTGCGGGATGCACGCGCAACTCGACCTTGTCGCCCGTTTTTTTAGCGATGGCAAGCAGTTTGATGACGTACTCGAAATCGTTAGCGAAAAAGATATCCTCGGGCGTGATGCCTTCGATGCCCTCTATCAGGATGTCTTCGGGGTTGCCGTGTACGCCGTATGCGATGCTGGCTAGGATCAGTAGCTTGTGCGCCGCGTCAAAGCCTCCGACGTCAAAGGTCGGATCGGCCTCGGCATAGCCTAGTTCTTGGGCTTTTTTTAGCGCGTCCGTGAAATTTGACCCCTTGCTCATCATCGAGGTTAAGATATAGTTGCTCGTGCCGTTTAAAATCCCGTTGATGCTTAGGATGTGGTTTGCGCTAAGGCCCTCGCGAAGGGCTCTGATGATAGGTATGCCGCCCGCGACGCTAGCCTCGAAGCCAAACGGCGTGTTTTGCGCTAAATTTTGCAAGGCGTAGCGGTGATAGGCTAGTAGCGCCTTGTTTGCAGTTACGACAGCTTTTTTGCGCTCTAAAATTTTGCTGACGACCCTAAAAGGCTCCCCTACGCCGCCCATAAGCTCGACGAAAACATCGATATCGTCGCGTTTTATGACGCTATCTATATCGTCCGTGAGTGGGATGGCGACATCTCTTTTTTTGCTTAAATTTCTAACGACGCCGATGACTGGAACTATCTCCTCGCCGCATCTTGCCGCGATCAGTTTTTTGTTTTGGAGTAAAATTTTAGCTACGGCTTCTCCGACCGTGCCGACGCCTAAAATGGCTATATTCATGCAAATTCTTTCAGATATTTTTTGACGTTTCGCGCCGCTTGGCGGATGCGGTTTTCGTTCTCGATGAGAGCAAGGCGCACATAGTCGTTGCCGCCCTCGCCAAAACCGATACCTGGGCTCACCGCGACGCTAGCTTTTGTTAAAAGCTGCTTTGAAAACTCAAGGCTACCGATGTTTCCGACTTGCGGCGGGATTTTTGCCCAGATGAACATACTCGAGCTTGGCTTATGCATCTCCCAGCCCGCGCTTGCAAAGGCTTCTAGCATCACGTCGCGGCGTTTTTCGTAAATTTGGCGGATCTCCTCGACGCAGCTTTGATCGCCGTCTAGCGCAACTGTGGCGGAGACTTGGATCGGAGTAAACATGCCGTAATCGACCCATGATTTTATCTTTTTAAGAGCTGCGCAAAGGCGCTTGTTCCCGCATAAAAATCCTACGCGCCAGCCCGCCATATTGTAGCTTTTTGATAGCGTGTAGCACTCTACGGCGACGTCTTTTGCGCCTTCAACCTCAAAGATGCTTGGCGTCTTGTATCCGTCAAACGTGAGGTCGGCGTAGGCGATGTCGGAGATCACGTAAAAGCGCTCTTGTTTACTCATCGCCACTAGCCGCTCATAGAAGCTCTTTTGCACGGTTACGGTCGTCGGGTTGTGCGGGAAATTTACGACGACGTATTTAGGTTTCGGCGAGCTTGAGCGGATTGTGTGAAGTAGGTCTTCGAAAAATTTATTTTCGTCAAGCTCAAATTTGTCGTTGTATTTTAGCGGCATCTTCGCCACGCTACCTCCGGCGAATAAAAACGCCTGCGTGTGAATCGGATATGCAGGATCTGGCACCACGGCGACGTCTCCCAGGTTTATCACGGCCTGAGCTAGATGCACGAAGCCCTCCTTGCTACCCATAACTGCGACGGCTTCGGTGTCGGGATCTAAATTTACGCCGTATTTACGCTTGTACCAGTTGCAGATGGCTAGGCGCAGTTTGTAGATACCCGCACTCGCCGAGTAGCCGTGGGTTTTGTCTTTTTGCACGCTTTCGCAGAGCTTATCGACGATGTGCTGAGGCGTGCGACCTTCCGGGTTTCCCATCGAAAAGTCGATGATATCTTCGCCAGCTCGGCGCGCCGCCATTTTTATCGCGTTCACCTCAGCAAATACGTAGTTTGGAAGTCGTTCTATGGTATTAAATCTAATCTCGTCAAACATAAATTTCTCCTTATTCTAGGTAGATTTTGAGTCCTCGTTTGATATTTTCTAGACTGACGGCATCGTCGATCATTATGTATTTTGCATTTTGAGGAAGCGAGACTTTTAGGCTATTTACGGCCTTGTTGCTTTGCTTTTCGTCGATCAAATTTAGATTTTTATCCAAAATTCTCACGACGGCGGACCAGCGATCTTCTGCGCTAGCGCTTATCGTCGCGCTCTTTGCACCGCTAACGTCGATGAGATATGGCTCGAGCGGCTTTGAGAGCTGGACTTCTTGCGAAAACTGCACTGGAGTTTGGTTTATAGAGGAATTTGACGCGTCGATGACGTACTCGTAAGATAGCTCGCCGGGTCTGTTGATGTCCGTTATCTCGGTGCCGCTTTCTTTAAGCGCAGCGTAGAGCGAGCCGGGATCGGGGATAAATTTGGTATCGATCGTCACGCCCCAGAGCGCACCGCCGGCGTTAGAAAATTCGCTCGTTAGGATATTGTTGTATCCAAGGCCGTTGAGAGCGTCTTTTGCGATTTTCATAATTAGTAGCGGGTTGTTTTGGCGCGAGATAAATTTGATATTTACCTTGACGTTTTGCTTGTAGGATAGTCGCAGGAGCGAATTTGACTTTAAAACATTTGAAATTTTAGCAATGTCGGGCTTGCCGTTTGCGTTTAGATATGCAGAGCCGTCGCCAAAGAGCTGAGTCGCTTTTGCACTATTTTGACCAAGCAAGCCGCCTGCTATATCCACCACGCTAGCCGCAAGGCAAAAAGCCGCGCTAGCAGCTAAAAGTAAAAGTTTTTTTACCACGATTTGCCCTTGTTTAGAGCTACGAATTCGTCGTATGTGAGCGGCGTAACTTTATCTTTTTCGACCAAAAAGCGCTTTGGATTATCACCGCTAAATTTGATGTTTTGATCGCCGATTTCTAAATTTATCTCTCCGTGTCCTGTGACGATGAGTTGTTTTTTGCCTATTTCGATAGAAACAGCATTTGAGGCATTTTGAGATTTCTTTTTATTGTCGTCCAAATTTATCACGCCGAGCCAAACTTTTCTGCGCGGGACTACTTTTATCTCGCTTAGTCCGTTTAGTTGGTATACATCACCGCTTTTAGGCGTTACTTGGACTGCAACAGATGCATTTTCATCGGTCAAATTTGAAACTTGCTCGCTTTGCAAATTTTGACTAACGTTTTGCTCTGCGGGTTTTGATTGCGTGCTTGTAGAAACCGTCACGTTAAACTCCGGCAAGGGTTGCTCTACTTGGGCGGCGGCAAAATTTGAAGCGCTCTCTTCGATTTTATTTATCTCGTCTTCTTGTTTAGGGGCAGAGGAGACATTTATCGTGATATTTGCGTCTTTGATGGAGTCTAAATTTTTAGTCGCCTGTTGCACTATATTTGTATCGGAGTAAGTCACGCTTTTGTTTTTGTCCTCAAAGAAACTCGAGAGGTCGCCGATGTATTTTTGAGGTTCGAAAAAATAAATTAAAGCGCCGATCGCACAAATAGTAATTATGCCGCCTAGCATACCGCCATAGGACGATTTTTCGCTTGCAGTATAGGCCGGTATTTTAGGAGATATAGTTATTGTTTTGTGTTTTAACTCGCTCTCGTGCTCGGCTATAAACGCCTCATATTCGCTCATCCACTGCGCAAAGTCGATATCCAGCTCGCGCTCCAGAATTTTAATAAAACCTTTAACGTTAAAGCGCGCCAATTTTTCAAAATTTTTATCGGCGATGTAGCCTAGATATTCTATCTCAATGTGTGTTTTTCTTGCAACTTCGCTAAGCCCTAGCTCTTTTAGCAAACTTATATCATTCATTTATAATCCTATCGCAAAATATGGCAAACGCAGCCGAGACATTTAGGCTGTCCCAGTCGTTTTTCATTTTTATTCCTACTATTTCGTCGCTTTTGGCAAGGACTTTTTTGTGCAATCCTTCGCCCTCGCTACCCATGACGAGCGCGACTTTTTGGTTAAATTTGACCTCATGAGCGTTTTTGCCGCCGCTTGCCGTGGCGTAAATTTTAAAGCCGACCTGTTTTAGTTCGTTTAGCAAGCTAAGACCGTCTTCGACGAGAGCGATATTTGCCTCGTAGGCCGCTCCGCTACTAGCTCGCAATACGCCTTCCATCGCTAAATTTTTAGCGACTACGACGATGCCTCCGCAACCTAGCGCATGCGCCGTTCGGACGATGGCGCCGATGTTTCCCACGTCGCTAAGTCCGTATAAAACTGCTATAAAATTTTGTTTTTTTATCTCGTCGATACTTTTAAACTCAAACTCTTCGACATCGGCTAAAAAGCCTTGGTGATTGCCGCCGTGTGCGAGAGCTTGGGCTTTTTGATTATCCACGCGCTTTATCGGCGCGCCGACGCCTACGATCTGTGAAAATAGCGCCTTGTCGCACTCTTTGGCGAGATAGACCGTTTTGACGCTTTTTTTATAGTTTTTTATGATGTGCAAAAATAGCTGTTTTCCGTATATTATCATCGTCTGATGATAGCTAAAAATCGGTAAAATTTAGCTAAATTTTCGGATGAATTCGCTGTTTGTTTGAGTCTGCGAGCAAGTTTTAGCGGGTGAGCTCGGAGTAAATTTCTTTGGCGTTTCGACCTGTGATTTTGGCTAGCAATTTAGACTTGGCTTTGGGTGAAATTTCAAGTTCTAAAATATCGTTTTGGGTGATTTTCTCAAAGGTAAAATTTGGATTTTTCTGCACAACGACGCACCACTCACCGCTCAAATTTGCCTCTTGTAATTTTTGCGCCAACTCACTTGCCGTGGCTCTAAATTTGGTTTCAAATTTCTTTGTTGCTTCTTTTATGGCAAACATTTCTCTATCCGGCTCAAGCTCGGCAAAGTCTAATATGAGCGAAAGTATGCGTTTTGGGCTTTCGTAAATGACTGCCGGGAAAGGCGAATTTAGCGCATTTTGGATAGCTGTGGCTCGCTCTTTGCCTTTGTTTGGTAAAAATCCCAGAAAGCAAAATTCTTTCTCGCAAAGTCCGCTGGCGACGACGGCCAATATCGCGGCATTTGAGCCGCTTAATACTTCATACGCGATACTGTTTTTTATAGCAAAATTTACGAGCGCAGCTCCCGGATCGCTGATACCGGGCATGCCTGCATCGCTTAAAAACGCTACGTTTTTATCAAAAATTTCAAGCTCGATTTTGGATAAAATTTCATCTTCATTATGCGTGTGTAGCGAGATAAATTTTTGTATATTTATATTTGCGTCAAAACGCGTATTTAACAGGTTTATGAGGGATTTTGCGACTCTGGTATCTTCGCAAAAGAGTATCTCGCATTCGTGCAAAACGCTCAAAGCGCGAAGCGAGATATCGCTTAAATTTCCTATCGGCGTAGGAACGAAATATAGCAAAGGATTATTTTAAGTTATATTTTTTCTTAAATTTATCAACGCGGCCTGCGCTATCTACGATCTTTTCGCTGCCCGTGAAAAACGGATGGCACTCTGAGCAGATATCCACTCTGATTTCGCTTTTGTTTGACTTCGTAGTGAAGGTGTTGCCGCAAGCGCAAGTTACTTTGCACTCAACAAATTCCGGATGAATTTCTTTTTTCATTTTTTGTCCTTTTATCGTCTGATTTTTTAATTTTCATTTAAAGTAAGGCGAGATTATACAAAAAACTTCGTAAAAAATCAAATTTAAATCAAAATTTTAGCCGCTATGCCTAAAATCGCAGTTTGCGAGCGCAAAATATTTTTTGCTCTTAGTCCGTATTTTTTAGCGACTGCTTCTCGCTCGCTCTGGCTAAATCCACCTTCTGGCCCGATCGCTAAAATTTCCTTGCCCGCGTAACCGTCCAAATTTTCACCGTCAAAGTCTATAAGAGCGACGTTTGGATAAAATTTAACTAGCTCATCCAGGCTTTTGTAAATTTCAAATTTCATCAAGTCGTTTCGTCCGCACTGCTCGCACGAGCTTATCAAAATACGCTCTAGCCGCGAAAAATCGAGTTTAAAGTTTTTTTGCGAAAACTCGGCGTAAAAAAATATGATTTTAGCTACGCCCATTTCGTTTAGGCTTGGCAAGGTTTTTTCAACCGTTTTTGGATCGACGACGGCCCAAGATAGCGTAAGATCGCTATCTTGCACCTCCACATCGTGCGAAAATATCAAATTTAGCTCCGCGCCCCTTTTGTCTAAATTTACG
The DNA here is from genome assembly GCF_000313615.1 of Campylobacter showae CSUNSWCD. Taxonomy (NCBI): domain Bacteria; kingdom Pseudomonadati; phylum Campylobacterota; class Epsilonproteobacteria; order Campylobacterales; family Campylobacteraceae; genus Campylobacter; species Campylobacter showae. The sequence goes on from NZ_AMZQ01000008.1 coordinate 150,117, forward strand.
ATTTCATAGATGTGGTTTTGCCCGTCGGTCAAATTTCGCACGTCGATGCGCTCGCCAAGTTTAGCGCGCCGCGCCTTCAGGTGTAAAAACGCCTCGCCTTCAAGCCTGATTTGCTCGTTTTTGGCCTCTTTTGAATATAAAAATTTCATCTCACCCCGCTTGCAATAAGTATCAAAACAAAATCAGCCGCGATTTTTAGGCGCATTTTGGCTCTAAAATCGGCAAAATTTTTCGTTTTTATCGCCTTTTTTAGCCGCTTAAACTCCATTGCTCCAAGCCCGATAAGTAGCGCCCAAACCGCGATCATCACGAGAGCTTTGAGACTCGGATAAAAGTAAAAAACGCTCATCAAAAGTAGCCCCGTAAGCATCATCGCTGCTAAAAACGCATAGTATGTGGGCAAAAATAGCCTAATGCGCTTAGCGTAGGCTGGCGAATTTACGCCGAAATTTATCAGGCAAAAGTGCGCCGCGACGAGCGCTAAAAGCGTAAAGGCAAGGCCGATGTGGATGGAGCGCGCTAGCTCGTAGAGTTCTGAGAGATGCTCGTTAAATTTCATTTTTCAGGCACCGGCTCAGGCGGCATATTTTCGTCGATACTTACGTTTGCGTCGCTCTGCGCGATAGGTACGTCGCTAGGCACCGTGCTGCCAAGATCCAGCGACGCGGGCTCTTTTTTCTCCTCGCAGCCGCTAAAAAACAGCGCTGCCAGCGTCAAAATCGCAAAAATTTTCCTCATTTGCGCTAGACCTCCTTTGGATTTACTATTTTTTTGCCTAGCTTGATCTTCTCAAACAACTCCGCGTCCTCCCACTCGGCTCTCACGCCATCAGAAAAGACGATCTCGTTTAAATTTACCTCACCCATTTTTGCGTTGTACGCATCCTCTCTAAAGCACTGCGCATAGCCCGTGTCGGTCTCGTGGATGATGACGCTGTGTAGCTTCACTTCGCGCTCGCCGTTTTGCATCTGAGTAGTTTTCAAAAGCCTATCGATCATCACGAAAAATATCCTGCAAAACTGCTCTGCGGAGGGATTTAGCGGGATCTCGATCCAGCGCGCAGAGTGTTTTTTGAGATCGTTTTTATACTCGGCACTATCTCCGCTAAATATCGTCGTACAGTGATCGAAGCTATCGATGATGCAGCCTATTTCGCGCTTCATCAGGCCAAAATCATACACCATTCCCGCATTATCGAGAAAATTTGATTCAAGTAAAATTTCAGCCCTATAAGAGTGCCCGTGGATACTGGTTTTGCAGCGTTTCGAGCTACAAAATCTAACGATATGGGCATTTTCAAATTTAAACATTTTTCTTATTATCATCTTAGCTCCGTTTATTAAATTTTATCATTTCGCGCCGTAAAGTTGCGGGTTAAATTTACGCCCTAAACCCCTTCTTTCGCGCCCCAAAGCCTGATATGTAGGCGATCGGAGTAGTTAAAGCCGTGCGTGATCGCAAACTGCGCGACGGATAGGGCGTTTTGCTCAAGGCTTATTTTATCATAACCTTGCGGCATACAAAAGACTTCCGCGTCGCAAAGCTCTAAAATACGCGAAATTTGCGCTATCGCCGACCCGTTTTCTACGCTTTTTTTATCAAGGACGAATTTATAAAAACTGCCCGCGGCATTTTGCTTTATCGCTTTTAGCGCGGCGGGATTTATGCGCTTAGCTTCGCTTTCGCCGCTATTTTCGAGTTTGACGCTGACGGCAAAACGGCATTTTTTATAAATTTCAAATTTGGCAAAATCCACCTCAATCGTGCCGTTCGTCTCAAAATGCGGCTCGTAGCACTCGCTGATCGCAAAATTTAAAAAATCTAGCAAAATTGGGTTTTTGTGATGTAGTAGCGGTTCGCCACCCGTGATGACGACGATAGGTTTGCGGCGTAAATTTGCGCTCAAATTTTGAGTGATTTTTATGAGTTCGTCATCACGGGTGATTTTTTGATACGAAAAATGTCCTGTAAAAACCGCGCGGATCGTGTCGCAGCCAGTTAACGTCTTGCCGGTTTTGGGCGAGACGGCTCGCACGCCAAAGCCCGCGCAGTTTAGATTGCAACCCGCAAACCGCAAGAAAATCGCCAAACTGCCGCTGCTTGCGCCTTCGCCTTGGATGCTTAGAAAACTCTCGACTAGGTTTAAACTCAAATTTTGCCTTTTAAATTTTGGACGATTATATCAAAATTTGAAGGGTGATTTCATTTGACAAGACGGTTTTTGCGCCAAATTTGAGCGGATTTTGTTAGAAAAACGGCGGTAAATTTATGGGTAAAAAATAAAATTTGTATGTAGTGAAATTTAATAAAAAGCAGGCTAAATTTACGTCAAATCTAGCGTAAATTTAACCCTAATTTCAGCCACCCGTTTGGTAAAAGGCGCGGCTTGAGGTTTCGTTTTGAGCGCCGATCGCCCATTTGTTTTCTTTGGGCTTATTTTGCAACACCTGGCGCAATATCTCGCTAGCGCCCGCGATATCGCCCTTTCTCACTGCGTCTTTTATGCTCATCGCATCCTCGAAATACAGGCACGGAATGAGATGTCCCTCGGCCGTGAGGCGTATGCGGTTACAGCTCTCGCAAAAGTCGTGTTTGTGCGGGTCGATGACGCCAAATGTGTAGCCGTCCTCTAATCGGTAGATGCTGGCTGGACTGGTCGGGATCTTTTCGGCGGCTTCAAAGCGATATTTTTGCGCGATGATGTCTAAAATTTCAGCCGATTTCATGCCTTTTAGCTCGTCATTTGCGTGGATGTTTTCCATATATTCGATAAAGCGAATTTGACAACCCATAGAGCGTGCAAACTCTAGCAAAGATACGATCTCGTCGTCGTTTACGCCTCTTAGCGCGACGGTGTTTAGCTTGACTTTTAGCCCGGCTTCAAGCGCAGCGTCAAGGCCCGCTAAAACCTCGTGCAAGACGCTTTTTTGCGCGAGAAATTTGGCTTTTTCTGTTTTTAAGCTGTCAAGCGACATATTTATGCGCTTTAAACCCGCGTTTTTTAGGGCTTTTGCGTAGTGTTTGAGCATAAAGCCGTTTGTCGTGATGGCTAGATCGACATCGGGGCTGTGCTCGTTTATCATCGCGATAAATTTGTCCAAGTCCTTGCGCAGTAGCGGTTCGCCGCCCGTTATGCGGATCTTTTTTACGCCTTCGTCTAGGCAGACTTTGACAAATAAAAACAGTTCCTCAAAGCTCAGTAAATTTTCCCTCGGTTCCCAGCTAAACGGAGTTTTAGGCATGCAGTATTTGCATCTAAAGTTGCATCTTTGCGTGACCGAAATACGCAGATAATCAACCGTCCGTCCGTGCCCGTCTATTAACATTTTTCGCCCCTAAATTTTATCAAAACCATTTAATTTTGATTTGGTTAGAAGGCATTATAGGAAGTTAAGCTTTAAATTTTTTTAAAATTCGCGTATGAAAATAATGTTATTTTTTTATATTTCGCGCCTTAGTTTTAACACTAAATCAGCTCCCGCAGTTTTAGCGTCAGCTCGACCTTGCCGACGCCAACGCACAGCTCTTTTGCGATGCTTTCGACGCTTTTGCCTTCGCTATACATCTGCACGATGCGCTTTTCGTCGTCCTCGCCGTTTGGAGCCGAGATCTTGCTGATGCTTTTGGTGCGCTCTTCAAGCGTAAATAGCCTATCTTGCTGCTGGCTTTGGAAGCTATCTATCGAGCTTTCGATGCCTTGGAGGGTGTTTATTATCGGAGTTATTTTTTGATTTATTTTTTCGTTTAGGCGCTGTTCGAGGTTGCTTTCTAGTTGCACTACGTCAAATTCGGCCGGCTCGCTGTGTTGATTAAAATTCGCAACCTGTTTTTTTACCGCGTGAAGCTCTTGTATTAGGCTTTCGATAGCTTTTTCGTATCTTGAAAATTTCCTTGAGGCCTCTAAATCTTTTATAAAAACCAGCACGAAAAGCACCGTTAAAATCAGCCCGAAAATTACAAATATTATCAAGTCGTTACTCATCGTTCATCTCCTTTAGTTCTCTTATCATAGCGCGCTCCCTGGCTGTCACGTAGCCGTTGTAGTCGCTCTCGTCGCTCTCGTTTATGCGCGTGATTTTGGCGGTTTTTTCATCTAGCGCTTCAAAAAATATCGCCACGTCTCGCTTTGGAAAAATAGGCATAAAAATGCGTCCGTAGTAGCCCACACCTTCTTTAAATTTAGCCTCTTTTATCCTAAAATTTTCAAAATTTATCCCGTCAAGCGCGCTAGATTGAGCAAGCTCTAGTTTTATAAATTTTTCATTTTTTATATAGGCGTTTAGCTCGTCAAATTTGCGGTGAAGCTCGACAAGTAGCGTTAGTATCACCTGATCGCTTTCTTTCGTGTCGCCCTTTGCTTTGGCGCGCTTCATCCATGCTCCCAGCGGATCGTCCTCGTTGCCGCTTAGTTTGTCGAATTCGCGCAAAAAATCACTCTCTCGCTCGCCGATTTCCTCAAAAACTATGTCTAAATTTGCTGGAACCAGTCTCATAGGCTAGCCCAAACGAAAACGAAAAAAAGTATGCCCAGATAGCCGTTTAGCGTGAAAAACGCGCGGTCGATCTTGCTAAAATCTCGCCTAACGATGCGGTGTTCGGCAACTAAGATGCCACCGCAGAGCAAAATGCCAGCATACGCCGCCGCGCCAAGCCCTCCCGCCCACGCAAAAAGCAACCAAAATATCACGGCCGTGGCGTGAAAGATCGCCGAGATAAACATCGTAGCCTTTTCGCCGTAAACACTAGGGATGCTAAAAAGCCCGTGCTCGCGGTCAAATTCGATATCCTGAAGCGAATAAAGCAGGTCAAATCCCGCCACCCAAAACATCACGCCAAGGCAGAGCAGCACGCTAAAAAGCGGTATCTCGCCCGCAACGGCGACGGCTCCAGCTATCGGCGCAAGACCTAGCGAGAGGCCTAAAACTAGGTGCGCTAGCTCGCTAAAACGCTTAAAAAGCGAATATCCGCCAAGTACGGCTAGGATCGGAAAGCTCAGCCAAAACGCAAGATCGTTTACGAGATAGGCGACAAGCACGAAGATGGCGGCGTTTGCGGCGATAAAAATTTGCAAATTCGTCCTGCCGATACGCCCGTCTACGCTCGGGCGATTTGCCGTGCGCGGGTTTAGTTTGTCGATGTCCTCGTCCTTGTAGCGGTTAAACGCCATCGCGAAATTTCGCGCCGAAACTGCGCAAAGAACGCCCAAAATAAGCAGCTTCCAGCCAAACCAAGCCGTGCCGTTTACCTGCGCGCTCGCCGTTATCATCGCGGTAAAGATAAAAGGTAGCGCGAAAATCGAGTGTTTAAAGACGATCAGTTCGTTAATATCTTTTAAAATATTTATAAATTTTTGCATAATCTTCCTGAAATTTTTGCTTTATTTTATCTTATAAAAGCGTAAATTGTGATAAAATTTGAGTAGATTCACGAATTTTAAGGCATTTTTATGAAAGAACTCGCCATCATCGGCACCACGGCTAGCGGTAAAACGGCGCTCGCGCTAAAGCTTGCAAGCGAATTTAACGGAGTGATTCTGAGTCTTGATTCACTTTGCGTTTATAAATTTATCGATATCGCTAGCGCTAAACCCAGCGCGGACGAGCTAGCCTCAGTGCCGCATTTTGGGGTAAATTTGCTGATGCCCGATGAACATTTTGACGTCGGGATGTTTTTTGATATTTATAAAACGGCTCGCGAATTTGCGCAAAAAAACGGCAAAAATTTATTTATAACCGGCGGCAGCGGATTTTATCTAAAGGCGCTTTTATCGGGTCTCACGCCCAAATTTGAGCGCGTAGAAAGCGGCCTATCAAACTCTCAAATTTACGAGCTAGTTTCAAGCCTCGATCCCGAATTTGCCGCCAAATTTAGCGCAAACGACACCTACCGACTGCAAAAGTGGTTTGATATCCACTCCTTTTTGCGCTCTAGCGGGCGAGACGAGGCCGTGAGCGCGTATCTGCGCAAAAACACCCTAGCCCCCGTCGCGTCAAATTTGGCGATTTTCGAGCTTAGCTGGGATAGGGACGAGCTAAGAGGACGCATTAAAGAACGCACTAGGGCGATGTTTGAGCAGGGTTTACTGGATGAGGCGCGCGGGCTGTTTGCGAGATATCCGCAGCGACCAAAGCCGCTAAACTCGGTCGGACTAAAAGAGTGCGGCGAGTTTTTGCGAGGCGAGATCAAAACCGAGGCTGAGCTAGAAGAGCTCATCTGTACGCACACGGCACAGCTGGCTAAGCGTCAGCGGACGTTTAATAGATCGCAGTTTGAGAGTAAATTTAGCGGCAGCGTCGGGGAGTGTGAAGAGAAAATCACAGAATTTTTAAGTGATTAAATTTGCAAATTTGGCGGCTCGTCTTTTGAGCGTCTTTGAATGAGTTTGAAATTTTAAGTCTGCGGCAGACTACTTGTCTAGCCTTGACTTAAAATTTCTGCACAACATTCAAATCCATCTCAAAATACTTCGCCTTGACTTTACGCTCAAATTTGCAAATTTAACTCGAAATTTTACGCACCGAGACCTGCATCTTGACGGCGCTAAATTTGGTTTAGTCAAAATTTAGCACGCTGCGCGTTTTTAAATTTAAGCTGCTAGCTTTAATGAAATTTGCAGTTAAATTTAGTAAAATCGGCAAAATATTCAAGACAAAATAGTATATTTGGATAATTTTTTATTGGGTGCGACCGTGTCGGGTTGCGGCATCATAAATTTAAAATAAAAAGGCGCGGTATCGCGAGATAATTTTTGAGGTTGTGAAGCTAAAAATTTTGCGTAGGCTGGACAAGTAGTCCGCCGAGCTAAATTTTAGCAAACTCCGCAAAAAGTATCCGCGAGACAAGCCGTAGAAAGGTAAAATGTTAGTTCACATCTGCTGCTCCGTCGACAGCCACTATTTCCTGCAACGCCTGCGCGCCGACCGTCCGCACGAGCGTCTAGTTGGCTATTTCTACGATCCCAACATCCACCCGTACAGCGAGTTTATGATGAGGTTTCGCGACGTAAAAAGGAGCTGCGAAAAGCTAGGGGTCGAGCTCATCTGCGGCGAATACGAATACGAGGCGTGGCTAGATGGCGCAAAGGGGCTTGAAAACGAGCCTGAAAAGGGCAAGCGCTGCGCGTACTGCTTTGATTTTCGCGTGGGAAATTCGGCTAAAAAAGCGCTCGAGCTGGGCGAAAAATCTATCACCACAACGCTGCTGATGAGTCCGAAAAAGGACTTCTCGCAGCTAAAAAGCGCACTAGATAAGGCCGCTAGCGAATACGGCCTCGAAACATTTGCCGTGGACTACCGCGCGGGCGGCGGCACGAACACGCAGTTTGAGCTCGCTAAAAAAGATAAACTCTATCATCAAAACTATTGCGGCTGTATTTTCGGGCTTAGCAAGCAGCGCGAGGCGCAAAAACTGCCGCTTAGCGAGCTGATGAGCGAGGTGGGCGGGCGAGTGATGCCAGGAGGCATCGAAGAGCGTCTGGAGCTTTATGAAAAGGTGCGCGAGTGCGAGGCTGCTGGCGTGAAATTTCATCTGTCGCGCAAATATTTTCTAAACTACCGCCTGCTACGCGCCTACGTCAAATTTGGCGGCTCGGTCGTGCCGTCGTATTTTCTACTTTACTCGCATTTTAAGCGCGAAAACGTCAAATTTAGCGTGAGCGAGACAGCGCAAATTTGCGACGAGCTGCGAGACGGCGTGATGCTGCTAAATTTAGCCAAATTTAACGAGCTCTCGGGCGAAAATTTCGCTAGCGTAAACGAGCTTTGCCGCCGGCCTATCGCCGTACCTCGCGAGCTAGAAATCCGCCGTGAGCTGTGCGGAGAATTTAGCCAAAATCCTATAATCGTGCTGGACAAAATTCGCGCGGGCAGGTACGAAATCTACGCTAAAGACGAGCTTTATAACGATAGTCGCGAGGTTTTGGTGGCGCAAATTTGAGCCAAATTTAGCGTGCTCGAGATAAAAAACGGGCGCGGAAATTTAGAGGCTAAATTTTGCCACGGCCAAATCAATAATCTTTTTCTTAGCAAAATTTGGCTAAAATCGGCTTTAAATTTTACTCACAAGGTTTAAAGTGATCGACATCGTTGAAATCCAAAAAATACTCCCGCACAGATATCCATTTCTGCTAATCGACCGAGTTACCGAGCTTGAGCCCGCCAAACACATCGTTGCGTACAAAAACGTAACGATCGGCGAGCCCGTATTTCAGGGGCATTTCCCGGGCCACCCGATATATCCCGGCGTCATGATCATCGAGGGTATGGCGCAAGCAGGCGGCGTACTCGCGTTTAAGAGCATGAGCGACGAACATCAAGCGGGTATCGAAAATAAAGTCGTTTATTTTATGAGCATCGACGGAGCGAAATTTCGCCATCCTATACGCCCCGGCGACAGGCTCGAGTACCGCCTCGAAGTGCTAAAACACAAAGGCAACATCTGGGTGCTAAAAGGCGAAGCCTACGTGGACGGCACGCTATCGTGCGAAGCCGAGCTAAAAGCTATGATCGTAGATAAATAAGCGAGCCAAAATGAGAAATATCCATCCGCAAGCCGTCGTCGAGGACGGTGCCAAGATCGGCGAGGACGTAACGATCGAGGCCTATGCCTACGTCGGCAAAGACGCCGTGCTAGGCGACGGCGTACTCGTAAAACAAGGCGCTAGGATCGTGGGCGATACGCATATCGGCGAGGGCGGTAAAATTTACAGCTACGCCATCGTGGGCGACATCCCGCAGGACGTGAGCTACCGCGCCGAGGAAAACACTGGCGTTCGTATCGGTAAAAACGCGACGATCCGCGAGTTTTGCACGATAAACTCAGGCACGCACAAAGGCGACGGGATCACGCGTATCGGCGATAACGCATTTATCATGGCCTACTGCCACGTAGCGCACGATTGCATCATAGGAAACAGCGTCATCCTAGCAAACAACGCGACTCTAGCCGGTCACGTGGAGCTAGGAGACTATAGCGTCGTGGGCGGTATGACGCCGATACATCAGTTCGTGAGAGTGGGCGAGAGCTGCATGATCGCGGGTGCTAGCGCGCTATCTCAGGACGTCGTGCCGTTTTGCCTAGCAGAGGGCAACCGAGCCTATATCAGAAGCTTAAATTTAGTCGGTATCAGGCGCAGGTTCGATAAAGACGCAGTCGAAGAGATAAATAGGGCGTATAAATTTTTATTTAGAAAAAGCGGGGATTTAAAAGCCGCGGCTAGCGAGCTTTTAGCGGGCGCGCAAATAGAACAGGTGCGAAAAATGTGTGAATTTATCCTAAGCACCAAGCGCGGTATCCCATTAGCAAAAGGAAGAGAATAATGGCGAGAAAATGTAATTTTTGCAGCGAGGTAGAGTCTGCCGATAGGAGGCTACTGGCCGATATAAACGGGACTGCGTTTATATGCGAGCACTGCATCACTGCCGCTTACAAGGTGCTTTACGGCGAAGAAAACCGCGAGCAGGAAAAAGAAGAGCGAACTAGAGACTATCAAAATTTGACGCCAAAAGAGCTAAAGGCGGTGCTGGATAACTACGTAATTGGCCAAGATAAAGCTAAAAAGGTCTTTAGTGTCGGCGTTTATAATCACTACAAAAGAATTTTTAGAAAAGGCGAGATCGAGGATGATACGGAGATCTCAAAATCAAATATCTTGCTAGTCGGTCCTACCGGTAGCGGCAAGACGCTGATGGCGCAGACTCTGGCTAAATTTCTAGACGTGCCTATCGCTATCTGCGACGCGACGAGCCTAACGGAGGCTGGCTACGTCGGCGAAGACGTGGAAAATATCCTGACCCGCCTTTTGCAGGCCGCGGACGGCGACGTAAAGCGCGCCGAGCAGGGCATAGTTTTCGTCGATGAGATAGATAAGATCGCCAGAATGAGCGAAAACCGCTCGATCACGCGCGACGTGAGCGGCGAGGGCGTGCAGCAGGCGCTTTTAAAAATCATCGAGGGTAGCCTCGTAAATATCCCTCCAAAAGGCGGCAGAAAGCACCCTAATCAGGAATTTATCCAGATAGATACTTCAAACATCCTCTTTGTCTGCGGCGGCGCGTTTGACGGCCTGGCTGACATCATCGAGCGCAGGATCGGAAAAAACGTGCTGGGATTTGGTCAAGATAAACGCTCTAAAGACGATAGGGAAAATTTGCTAGACGCACTAGAGAGCGACGATCTGGTGCATTTTGGACTGATTCCTGAGCTTATCGGTAGGTTACACGTTGTCGCTACGTTAAATAAAATCACCGAGGATGATATGGTGCGAATTTTAACCGAGCCCAAAAACGCGATCTTGAAGCAATACCAAAAGCTTTTCGCGATAGATAGGGCGAATTTGAAATTTGACGACGAAGCACTAAAAGAGATCGCAAGGCTAGCTATCGAGCGAAAAACGGGCGCTAGGGGGCTGCGAAGTATAATGGAAGAGGTGATGACAGATATAATGTACGAACTGCCGGAGCTTGCGGGCTACGACGTGGTGATCACCAAAGAGGTTGTAAACGGCAAAGAAAAGCCGATTTTCGTAAAAAATAATAAAATAAGCGCATAAGGATACAGATGATTTTAGACCAACTAATAGGATTTTTTTCAAGCGATATGGGTATCGACCTAGGCACGGCAAATACGCTAGTTCTAGTAAAAGATAAAGGCATCATCATAAACGAGCCGTCGGTCGTTGCAGTACAACGCGAAAAATACGGCAAGCAAAAAATATTAGCCGTCGGACACGAAGCAAAAGAGATGGTGGGTAAAACTCCGGGCGACATCGAGGCGATCCGTCCGATGAGAGACGGCGTTATCGCGGATTTTGATATGACAGAAAAGATGATCCGATATTTCATCGAAAAAACTCACCGCAGAAAGAGCTTCCTGCGCCCTCGCATCATCATCTCAGTGCCTTACGGTCTAACTCAAGTCGAGCGTAAAGCCGTGCGCGAGAGCGCGCTAAGCGCCGGGGCTAGAGAAGTATTTTTGATAGAAGAGCCGATGGCTGCGGCTATCGGAGCAAATTTACCCGTGCGCGAACCGCAAGGTAATTTAGTCGTCGATATCGGCGGCGGTACGACTGAGATCGGCGTTGTATCTCTTGGCGGTCTAGTCATCAGCAAGTCTATCCGCACAGCGGGCGATAAGATCGATATGAGTATCGTAAACTATATAAAAGAAAAATACAACCTCCTAATCGGCGAGCGCGCGGGCGAAGATATCAAAATCTCGGTCGGTTCGGCGATCCAGCTTCCTGAGGAGCTTAGCATCGTAGTAAAAGGTCGCGACCAAATCAGCGGTCTGCTAAGCCGCGTGGAGCTAACTAGCGAAGACGTGCGCGAGGCCATGCGCGAACCGCTAAAAGAGATCGCCGACGCCCTAAAAACCGTGCTTGAGATGATGCCACCCGATCTTGCCGGCGATATCGTAGAAAACGGTATTGTGCTAACCGGAGGCGGAGCGCTGATTCGCGGGCTTGATAAGTATCTAAGCGATATCGTAAAACTTCCAGTTTTCGTTGCGGACGATCCGTTGCTAGCCGTAGCCAGAGGCACCGGCAAGGCTCTTGAGGAGATTAAATTTTTACAACAACTCGTAAATGAAGAGTAAAATTTTATTCGTCGCTCTTGTCGGTGCATTGATATTTTTTTCGCTTGACAAGGGCGCACTCGTTTCTAGCTACATCGTAAATTTAAATAGTCGCATTGTTGCCGCCTACGACGATGCCGTCAAATTTGTAAAAGATACCGTAAACGAGCATTTTAGGCAGAGCGAGGAGATAAAGCAACTTCGCGCTCAAAATGCTGAGCTAGAAAAATCGGCAGCATTGCTTTCAAGCTTCGCAAAGGAGCTAAATGAAATTTTGCTTGACAAAAACTCGACCGCATACGAGCCTAGAGTCCAGCTCGTACGGGCTCTTAGCTACGTAAATATCAGCGACTACGACAAGGTCTGGCTGGATAAATTTGACGGCTACGACGAGTCTAAAATTTACGGACTAATTTATCAAGGCAAGAGTGCGGGTATCGTCGTGAACAAGGACGGAAATCCATTAGCTTTGCTTCAAAACGATCCAAAAAGTATATTCGCCGTCTCTATCGGCGATGAAAAGATCCCTGGCATTGCGCACGGGAGCAAAGATGGAATAACGGTGAAATTTATCCCCCAGTGGCTTAATCCAAAAGAGGGCGACGAAGTCGTAACGAGCGGGCTTGACGGGATATTTTTCAGCGGAATTTCAGTAGGTAAGGTCACTGGCGTGATCCAAGAGAGCCTATATAAAAGCGCGGCCGTAAAGCCCTACGTAAACATAACAATACCCTCGTATCTATACGTCGTAACAAAGGAAAAATAATGCCAAAAAGAACCGACATCAACACCGTTTTACTCATCGGCAGTGGCCCTATCGTCATAGGCCAAGCGTGCGAATTTGACTACAGTGGCACGCAAGCTGCAAAGACGCTAAAGCAGCTTGGCTACCGCGTCGTACTCATAAACTCAAACCCGGCCACCATCATGACCGATCCTGATTTCGCCGACGCGACCTACGTCGAACCGATAACCAAAGAGAGCATCAAGCGCATCATAGATAAAGAAAAAGTCGATGCCATACTGCCTACGATGGGCGGTCAGGTCGCGCTAAACGTCGCGATGCAGCTATACGAAGCGGATATGCTAGGCGGCGTCAAATTTCTAGGCGCCAACCCGCAAGCGATCAAAAAGGGCGAGGATAGGCAGGAGTTTAAAAAGGCGATGCAAAAGATCGGTATGGACCTGCCGCAAAGCCAGTACGCCTACGACATGGATGAGGCGCTAGCCGCAGCCGCAAACATCGGCTTTCCGCTCATCATCCGCGCTAGCTATACTCTTGGCGGTGCAGGTAGCGGCGTAGCGTATAATATCGACGAATTTAAAGAACTAGCCCAAACCGGCCTGGATGCCAGTCCGATACATGAAATTTTGGTCGAGGAGAGCTTGCTAGGCTGGAAAGAGTACGAGATGGAGGTCATCCGCGACCGCAACGACAACTGCATTATCGTCTGCTCGATCGAAAACTTCGATCCTATGGGCGTGCATACGGGCGACAGCATCACGGTTGCGCCGGCTCTTACGCTAACTGATAAAGAGTATCAGGCAATGCGCGACGCTAGCTTTAAAATTTTACGCGAGATCGGCGTGGATACGGGCGGCAGCAACGTGCAGTTTGCTATAAATCCAAAAACAGGCCGCATGATCGTGATCGAGATGAACCCGCGCGTGAGCCGTAGCTCGGCGCTAGCAAGCAAGGCCACGGGCTACCCGATTGCCAAGGTCGCTACGATGCTGGCGGTGGGCTTTAGTCTGGATGAGATCAAAAACGACATCACCGGCACGCCTGCTAGCTTTGAGCCCGTCATCGACTACATCGTGACCAAGATCCCGCGCTTTACGTTTGAGAAATTCCCAGGCGCTAACCCGTATCTAGGCACCGCGATGAAGAGCGTGGGCGAGGTGATGGCGATCGGTAGGACGTTTAAGGAAAGCATCCAAAAAGCGCTTTGCGGGATGGAAAAGGATTATTACGGATTTAACTTCGTAAATTTGGAGAAAAACGCGCTTGTTTACGGACTTAGAAACGCGAATGAAAGCCGCATTTTATACGTCGCGCAGGCGTTTCGCGACGGCCTTAGCGTGGCTGAAGTGCACGAGATGAGCAAGATCGATCCGTGGTTTTTGGATCAAATTTGGCAGATCGTTAAATTTGAAGAGCGCATCGATATGGACATCCTAAACGACGAACCGCTGCTAAGAGAGGCCAAAACGATGGGCTTTTCGGACAAGATGATCGCGCATCTAATAAATTTAAAAGACAACCTTGATCTGGGTCAAAACGATATTTATTTTGCGCGCGAGAAAATGGGCATAAACCTAGAATACAACGAGGTTGATACCTGCGCGGGCGAATTTAAGGCACTCACGCCGTACCTCTACTCGACGACGAATATCACCAAGCTGCCGCATCTTGCGTCAAATTTTGCAGAGTCAAATTTAAGTTCAAATTCGGCGCAAAAAGAGAAAAAAGTGATGATCATCGGCGGCGGTCCAAACCGCATAGGCCAGGGCATAGAGTTTGACTACTGCTGCGTGCACGCTAGCTACGCGCTACGCGACATGGGCGTAAAAACCATAATGTACAACTGCAACCCCGAAACCGTCAGCACCGACTACGATACGAGCGATATTTTGTACTTTGAGCCGATTGATTTCGAGCACGTTAGAGCCGTGATCGAGCACGAGAACCCAGACGGCGTGATCGTGCACTTTGGCGGCCAGACTCCGCTAAAATTTGCTAAACGCCTGAGCATAGCCGGCGCAAAAATCATCGGCACCAGCGCGCGCACGATCGACGTCGCCGAGGATAGAAAGAAATTTAGCGAATTTATCTCTAAAATCGGCGTCAAACAGCCGCGAAACGACACCGCTACAAGCGAAAAAGAGGCGCTAGAAAAGGCCGCGGCCATCGGCTATCCCGTACTTGTGCGCCCTAGCTACGTGCTAGGCGGCCGCGCGATGAGACGGGTGCATAGCGACGAGGAGCTGCGCCTATATATGAGCGAGGCGGTCAAGGTCAGCAACCACTCGCCCGTGCTGATCGATAAATTTTTACAAGACGCCGTAGAGCTCGACGTGGACGCGATCAGCGACGGCAAGGACGTCTATATCGGCGCCGTGATGCAGCACATCGAGGAGGCGGGCATCCATAGCGGCGACAGCGCGTGCATACTGCCTCCGCTAAATTTGACCGCGCAGATGATCGAAAAGGTAGAAAACCAAACCCGCGACATCGCGCTAAATTTGGGCGTCGTAGGGCTCATGAATATCCAGTTTGCCATCTACAAGAACGAGCTTTTCATGATCGAGGTAAACCCGCGCGCCAGCCGCACCGTGCCGTTTGTTAGCAAGGCGACGGGCGTGCCGATGGCAAAGGTCGCCACGCGCGTGATGTGGCAGGGCGATTTGCGCGAGGCACTTAAATTTTACGACAACTACGGCGCAGTTTACGAGGAGCGCGGCATACTCAAGCCTCGAGTGAAAAATCACGTCTGCGTAAAAGAGGCGGTGTTTCCGTTTAACAAGCTCTCTGGCGCGGATCTAATCCTGGGGCCTGAGATGAAAAGCACAGGCGAGGTCATGGGCATATCAAGTGATTTTGCAAAGAGCTTTGCAAAAAGCCAGATCGCCGCTAGCAACTCGCTTCCTACTAGCGGGCTAGTCTTTTTGACCCTTGCCGACGCAGACAAAAAATACGCCGCAAATTTGGCGCGCGAGCTAATAAATCTCGGCTTTAAAATCATCGCCACGGGCGGAACGTATAAAATTTTAAATGACGCAGGCGTAGAAAGCGAGTTTGTCTATAAGATCAGTGAAGGTCGCCCAAACGTCGAGGACAAGCTCAAAAACGGCGACATCGCGCTTGTCATCAACACCAGCGACAGCAAGTCAAACAGCGAGGACGGCAAGAAAATCAGGCAGAACATCATGCGGTTTAAGATTCCGTATTTCACTACGATGTCGGCGGCTCTAGCGGCGGCTAAATCGCTAAAAAGCGTGCAGGACGGCAGCGCGCTTGAAGTTAAGAGCCTGCAGGAGTATCTGGGCGGCGAGTGAGGCTAAAAACTAAAATCGTCAAATTTGCGCGTCAAATTTAGCCGCCAAATTTGACATCTGTAAAATTAGCTAAATTTAGGGGCAAAATTTACGTTCTAAATTTAGCTGAATGCTACTTCAGATGCCAACTGCAAAATCACACTGAAACGTGCACGGAATTAAATTTTCTTTAGATTCCCGCTTGCGCCGTTTGCGATCAAAATATAAAGCAAGAAAATGATAAGACTAAAAGCAAGATTAAGATTGGCCGCAAGGAAGATTGAAATCGCCTTTTTTGTTAGCCTGATCGCTTATGTTTTGGCAGCTCTTAGCCTATTTATCGTGCCCGAAGACATCTTGTCCGTTCACGCGGTTTTTAGAGACTTTACGACGTTTATGGCGGATTTTTATCCTGCTATAAGCGTAGCGCAGACTAAAACCGCCTTTGGCGATGTAGCGGCGTTTCATCTTAGCTATTTATGCTTTTTTATGCCCGTTTGTTTGCTGTTTGCGGGACTTTACGGCGTGGCAAAAGGAGCCACTGGCAGGCTCAAAGGAAACAAAAGTGACGCCCAAGCGCTTTCGCAAGGCATTATTTTATTTGCGCTTATCGTGTGCTTTTTTATTTTCGGCGGACTGGATGTTTTTTTCTCGGGTTATAGCATATGGCACACTTATCGGCCGGCGTGGGAGTTTATAATGCAGACGAGATTAGGTCTATTTTTGCGTTATGAGATAATCGGCTTTGGCTTTGCGAGCGCTTGCGTGATGATGTCGGCATATCTTATTATGCAGATTTGTAGGCAGCTGCTGGCGTTTGTTTTGCTTAGGGCTCGCCAAACGGCTGCGTTTTTCGGGCGAATTTTCGGGCGTCGCTAGCCGACTCGTTAAAGCTTGTTTAAATTTGACCGCACTCGTCAATAAATGAGCCAAATTTAGCTCAAATTTGACGCGTGAAACGCTAAATTTAAACGGCTAATACCATAAATTTAAGCCACCCGTCGTATCTGCCTTAGTTTTATGCGGATGAGGTTTGCTTTTAGTAGCGCTTCTTCTTTATTTGGCGAGTTTGCGAGCCGCTCTAGCGCCTCTTTGGCGAGTTTTTCTGACTCGCTTAAGTCCTTTTTCGTGCTTAACTCTTCTAGCAGCTTTGCATTTGCTTTCGCCGCGCTTAGGCACAAAAAATCAAAACATACGCAAAATACGAGTAGAATCTGCGCGCACGGGACGTAAATGCTAAAAATATCCCTCGAAATTATCGCCGTGATAAGCCCGCAAAGCAGCTCCAAAAGCGCCAAACGAAACGAAAAAACGTAAAAATATTGCTCTTCTAGCTTCGCAATCATCGAAAATGCAAAAAGTAGCACATCTAAAAACAACCCGGAAGCTGGCCTGCCGAAAACATTTGCCGAGGCACTCCAAGTAAAATCAAAACCAAATTTTGCGAAACTAGCGCGATGTAAAGCGACAAAATGAACGCGGGCGCAAACACGGCGAGGCTAAATTTAGGCTCTTGCAAGCAAAAGCGGACGGCAAATTTGATAAACGCGTAAAATTTCGCCAAAATGCCGAAAGCAAAGTATCCAACCGCCGATAAAAATAGCACGCAAGCGCAGAAAAATACAATCGCAAAAGTCGTTTCGCCCAAATTTTCTCCCTTTTGTTTTTAAATTTTATAGTTTTCATCGTTTAACACGGCTTAATCAAAATTTAGCTTCGCTCCGCCAGCTCTCGCCCAAATTTAACCCCAGCTTAAGCATAAGATTATATACTTTGGCTTTAAATTTAAGGCGGCAAATGAGATCTCAGAGTGAATTTTTCGGTGTTTTCGTCACGCTTCTTGGCGGCGTATTATGGGGATTTAGCAGTGTTTGCGGGCAGTATCTGTTCACGCAAAAGGGCGTCAGCGCCGACTGGCTCGTGCCCTACCGCCTAGGCCTCGCCGGGCTTGCGATGGTAGCGTATTACATCGCTCGCTCGCCGCGCCTAGCCCTCGCTCCGCTAAAAGATCGCGTGCTTTTGCCGCAGCTGCTCATCTACGCGTTTTTTGGGCTTATGATGACACAGTATTCGTACTTTTGCGGTGTCGAGCTCTCAAACGCCGCCGTCGCGACCGTGATCCAGTACTCCGCGCCCGCGCTCATCCTTGCCGTCGTTTGCTTTTTAGAGCGGCGCGCGCCTAAAAAGGTCGAGCTCATCGCGCTCATTTTCGCGGTGCTGGGCGTCGTGTTGCTCGCCACTCACGGCGATCTTGGCTCGCTCGTTATCAGCGCAGAGGCGCTGGTTTGGTGCCTCATTAGCGCGCTTGGCGTCGTGATCTACAGCCTCATCCCGACTAAGCTAAATCAAAAATACCCCGTCGCGTTAAATTTAGGCTGGGGCATGGTCATCGGCGGCGGCGCGCTTGCGCTTTACACGCGGGTTTGGCAGCTGGGCGGCGTGAGCGACGCAGACGGCTTTGCGGCGCTTGTCGTGGTGGTGATTTTAGGCACGATATGCGCGTTTAGCTTTTACATGACGGGGCTAAAGATAATAGGCGCGAGCAGGGCGAGCATGATAGCGTGCATCGAGCCCGTTAGCGCCGCGGCGTTTGCTTATTTTTGGCTGGGGACGGAGTTTGTATTTCTTGATTTTGCGGGCTTTACGCTCATTATCTCGTGCATATTTTTGCTGGCTAAAGATAGGAAAAAGGCGTAAATTTGGAGGAGAGATGATCTATTTGGCGCAGACCGATACGACGGCCGGGTTTTTGAGCAAGGATTTTCGCGAGATAAACGCGCTCAAAGGCCGAGCGGCGGACAAACCCTGCCTCATAACGACGGCGAAATTTAGCGAGCTAAAAAATCTCGCTCGCGTACCTGCTAAATTTAAAAATTTAGTGCGCCGCGCGAGGAAAACGACTTTTTTATACCCGAATGGCACCGCCGTGCGCGTCGTAAAAGAGTGCGCCCATGAGGAGTTTTTGAGGCAATTTGACTGGCTCTACTCTAGCAGCGCAAATTTAAACGGACAAAATTTCGACGAAGTCTGGGCGAAAGCGGCGGCGGATCAGGTCGTGGATCAAAATTTCAGCCAAAACGCAAGCTCGAAAATTTATAAAATTTCAAAAACTCGACTAAAAAGATTGAGGTAACCCGCCCAAATTTACCCCTACATTTTCCAAATTTCACTCAAATTTAACCGCCCTTTGGCTAAGATTTCGCAAATTTGAATTAAGGGATAAATTTGAACAAACTCGCACTTAGCCTCGCCGCTCTTTGCCTCATCGTTTTCGTAAATTTTATTTACGAAAAGCTATCCGGCCCCACTCGCTTTGTAGTCACTGCCGATACTAAGATAATCCCCGGTTCGGAGCTAAGCAAATACGTAACGCAAGAGGAGATAGACGATTTTGCTTTTAGATACTGGGATATAGATAAGCAGATACAAGACAACGCATTTGCGGAAAATTTCCGCAAGCTTTTAAAATCAAAGCAAACGGATCAAATTTTAAAATTTATGCAAGATAATAACATTAGCATAGATTCTCCACTAATAGACGGCGTTACTCCTTTGATGTACGCTAGCTTTTACGACGACGAAGCCACGGCAAAAAGACTTATAGATATGGGCGCAAACGCTCATGCGCAAGATAACTACAAACTCTCACCCCTGGCCTACGCCATAGAAAACAACTCCACAAAGACCGCTAAGCTACTGCTTGATAGCGGGGTTAAATTTGATGAAGTAAAGGCGGTACAGTGGTATAGAAAAACTCCTTTTTACTACAATATCGAAAAACTTATCATAGACGGAGACGACGTAAAGATAGTATATCGAGATAATTACCAAGTCAATAAAGAATCCAAAGACGTAAACGATCCGATAGGATATATAGTAACCCATAACTACGTAGAGATGACCGAACTTGCCCTTGCTAGCGGGTATAGACCAAAACTAGACGATCATCCAAATACGTTTTTTCACGGACTAAGAGACGATTCCGAATTTATGCGATCTTTATATATCTTGCTAGATACTATCCCAAACTACGAACCTATGCTAAAGCTTCTTTTAAAATACGACGTCGTAGGGCAACCTACGAAAGAGGAACTAAAGAAGGCGTATGAGGAGTGCTATAAAAAGCGCAAGGGATGGATTGATTATAAAGAAAACTATATCTATAAAATGAATCAAGGTAGAGACGAAGAGGCCGAAGAAAAGATACAAAGGACCAATAATAAATACAAACATGCTCCTTACTGGCACATATATCAAGACGGCCTTTTACAATACAAACCAAAGCCGATAGACCCGAAAAAGATAGAAGAATTTGACAAAGAAATAAATTTCTATAATCCGCATTGCCCTGATCAAAATGCTACGTTTAAAGACATTAGAACTTTCATAAAATGGGCAAATGAAATGGAAAAACGAGACGGGATAAATAGCGCTATAGGTAGAGCCGAAAGCGGTATGGCTCAGGTGATTTACGTAGATAGCAACCGAAGCAAATCAGACTCAAACTCAAATTTACAAAGCAAATAGATAAAAGGAGATAAAATGTCAGGGGAATTTGAGTTAAATTTGAGATGATTTAACTCAAATTTCGTTTGGCGAGAGGTAAATTTAGCTTCAAATTTAACAGCCCTCAGCCAACTAAAGCCAAATTTTACTCGTCGCCCGGGCAGCAAATCAAATTTACCGCCAGGGCTTAAATTTTACTTCGCCGAGGCGGGATTATTTACGCTTATCACGACGTTTTTCTCGTTTAGATAGAGCTTCGCCGCGTCTTTTACGTCCTGCTCGGTGAGCGCATTTACCGCCTTTTCGTACTCGTCCAGGCTCAAAACCTCATCGCCAAAAACCAGCTCGCGCATGACCGCGCGCGTCCAAAACTCGCCCTGAACGTAGGATTGGCGCATTTTTACGAGCGCTGATTTTTTGAAATTTTGCAGATAGCGCTGGATGTCCGCGCCGCCTTTTAGCTCGGCGACGTTTGATTTTATCTCGCCTAGCACGGCATTTACGTTATCAGGCGCAGCCGTAAAGCCAAAATGCGCGGTGAAGCTTTCGTACGGGTATTTTGCGAGATTCATATGCACGCCCAAGCCGTAGACCTGCCCGCGGTCCTCGCGCACGTCCTCGCGCAGCATCATCGAAAGCACTGCAGATAGGGCGTTTACGCGCAGTAACTCTGGGCGCGAATACTTCACGTTTTCGTTTTTCAGTATCATCGCGGCGTCGCTTCGCTGCGTGGTTTGGTAATTACGCTTAAACTCCCGTTCGCCCGCGATCGTCCTTACGCCGTCATCGACAAAATTTTCGCGTTCCGCGCGCGCTGGCAAATTTGCCAGATATTTTTGTAAAAGCGGCTCGGCTGCGGTCAAATTTAGATCGCCGACTACGATAAAATCATACGAAGCCGCGTTGGTAAATTTCTCCTTCACTATCTTTTTTACGTCGTTCATCTGCAGCTCGTTTATGTCCGCGGCCTCGAGCGGGTTCGTTCGCGGGTTGTTTTCGTAGAAAAATCTCGCAAATTCGTCGCGAAATTTACGCTCAGGCAGATTTTTGGTCTTTTCCAACTTTTCAAGCTCATTGATTTTTGTCTTTTTTAGCGCGTTTTCGTCAAATCTAGGCTCACTAAACTCCAAAAACAGCGCGCGCAAAAGCCACTCAAAGTCCGCGCTAGCCGAGCTTGCGCTGTATCCTTGCGAAAGCTGATCGATAAATTTGCTATAGCTTAGCTGCTTGCCGCTTAGGATTTTAGCCAGGTCGTAGTTGCTAAACTCCCCCGCCCCGCTCTCGTTTGAGACCTCTACGGCTAGCGCTCCCTGCTTTGGTTTGGCCAAATTTGACGTGCCGCCGCGACTAACCGCGCTTAGCCAGACGACGTCTTTTTTGGTTTTTACCTCCTTAAATGCCACGCGCGCGCCGTTTGGTAGCTCGTAAAGGTAAAAATCAAGCTTTTCGTTATGCTTTTTTGATACGAAATTTTTAGGCTTTAGCGCGTCGTAGTCGAAAAGCTCGCTCTTTGCCTGATTTGCGGCTAGCGTGTCGTACGGCTTTGCCTCCGCCCAAATTTGATCAAATTTAGCCTCGTTTAGCTTCGCTCCTTTGGCGCTAATTACGTTTAGATTTTTTGCGTCGATGGCCAGTATCCGCCTAAATTCGGCGTTTACCTCCTCAAGGTTGATCTCATCAAGCAGCGCCAAAGTGACGTCGCGCAAGTCCTTGTCGCCTAGCAGCACGCCGCCGATCCTAGTCGTATCCTCGATATTTGCCGCGACCGCGCTCGAGCGCTTGTTGCCCGCTTGCAAATAGGCATTTTTAGCCGAGTTTATAAAATCTTTTTTTGCGCTTTCAAAGTCAGCCTGGCTAAAGCCAAATTTCTCCACTCCCTTTAAAACACTCGCCAGATCGCTAAGCGCGCCGCTAAAATCATCATCCACGGCGTTTATCTCAAAGGCGTAAAGCACGTTTTGATCCTCGATGATCGGCGAGTAAAATCGCCCGCGCAGGGCTAAATTTCGCTGCTCGTATATCATGGCGACCAGGTCTGAGATGTAGTTTACTAGCAAATTTTGCCTAAGCCTTTGGATCTCGTCGTCAAATTTGTACTTTTGCGTAAAGATCAAATTTATCGAGTTTAGCCCGATCTCGGCGGAGTCGTAGTTATTTACGCTAAAGCCGCTTTTTATAGGGATAGTTTTATCCGGACTCACGTAGTCGTTTGTGTTTTTAGCGGGGCCAAAGCTTTGCTTTATCAGCTCCTCTATGCGCTTTTTATCAAAGTCGCCGACTGCGATAAATTTCATAAATCTAGGCTGATACGTCCTGCCGTAAAAGCCCTTTATGGTCGCCACGTCGACGTTTTTTACGATATTCATATCGCCGATGGGCGACCTTTTGGCGTAGATGCTATCGCCGTATAGCTCGGGCACGCGGTTTTTGATGTAAAATCTATACGCAGGCGTGTTTCTGGCGCGCTCCTCCTCGACGATGATGCCCCGCTCTTTATCCAGCTCGGCCGCGTCAAAGCTCACACCGTCGATCCAGTCGCGAAAGACGCGGAAAACGTCCTTTAAATTTTGCTCGTTTACGTGGATTTCTAGCAGATAGCTAGTCTGATCGTAGCTAGTCTGCGCGTTTAGATCCGCGCCAAAGGCCACTCCGAGGCTCTCTAGCTTTTTAACTAGCTCGTTTTTGCTAAACTCGCGGCTGCCGTTAAAGGCCATGTGCTCGGTAAAGTGCGCCAGTCCCAGCTCGTTTTCGCGCTCGTCGGTCGAGCCGATGTTTACGACTAGATAAAAATATGCCGAATTTGCGGGTTGCTTGTTTTCCTTGACATAGTATTTTAGCCCGTTTGCTAGCTCTCCGCTCGCAATAGTCGGATCCTGGGTCAAATTTAGCTTTTGCGCGGTTTTATCCTTCGCCGTCAAATTTGACGCGCTCAAATTTGCGTCCAGCTGCCGCGTTTTAGTCGCCTGCGCGACCGGCGCTTGTTTAGCCAAAACGCTCGCCGCAAAAACGGCTAGAAATAAAAATAAAATTTTCCTCATCGTCGTCCTTTAAATTTAAAAAGTCGATTATATAGCGCGATTTTTAATATTTTTGCCCGCGTGCGGCGGAAACGGCGGCCGTGCTAAATTTATTTTTTATAAAATTTATGCTAAATTTAGCCCAAATTTTAAAGGATAAATTTTGGTAAAAATAGGAATCCACGGCGCAAGCGGCAAAATGGGACGCATGATCATCGAGTGCCTAAAAAACGAGCCAAACGCGAAACTCAGCGCGGCTTATACGATAGAGCCGCTTGATTTTGCGTTGCCTGACGGTGTCGTTCTCACAGATAAATTTGACGAGCTTTTTGCAAACTGCGACGTCGTTATCGACTTTACGATCAAAGATGGCGCGATAAACCTGCTAAACTACGCCCGCACTGACCCAAAACCGCTAGTTATCGGCACGACAGGTCTTGGCGAGGACGGAGCAAGCCTGCTAAAGCTCGCAAGCGCGGCGATGCCGATACTTTACGCTACCAATATGAGCCTTGGCGTCGCGGTTTTAAATCGTTTGGCGGCGCTAGCGTCAAAGGCATTGCGTGAATTTGACGCCGAGATCGTCGAGCAGCACCACAGACACAAAAAAGACGCTCCAAGCGGCACGGCGTTGACGCTTGGCGAACGCGTGGCGGCGGCTAGAGGTTTAAATCTAAAAGACGTTTTAGTAACGGGCAGAGACGGGCTAGTCGGAGCTCGCAGCAAGGACGAGATCGCGATCCTAGCCGTGCGAGGCGGCGACGTCGTGGGCAGGCATACGGTCGGATTTTACAACGAGGGCGAGTTTATCGAGCTAAATCACACCGCGACTAGCCGCGCGACCTTTGCCAAGGGTGCTATAAAGGCGGCTATTTGGGTTGCCGGACAGCAAAGCGGGCTGTACGGGATAGATGATTGCTTGGGGTTGTAAAATAGGCGGCTTGGCTTTTTCTACTTACTTTGCGTTGAAATTTGATTTTCAAGCTCGGCAACCCGCACGGTTAGCCTACGCTTGGAAATCAAATTTCGCCTTAATTAAGCGAAAAGTCCTGCGCCTTATCATTTTACGTTCAAATTTTGATAATTAAATTTTAGTATGAGAGGCAAAGTATCGCGAGATGATTTTTGGGGTTGCGCAGAAATTTTCGTCCAAGACTAGGCATGTAGTCTGTCGCAGGGCGGAAATTTCAAGCTCCGCAAAAAGCGCTCGCGAGACGAGCCTCAAAAAGGAAAAATTAAAATGTGTGCGATAGTTGGAGTAATAAATTCTAAAGATGCGGCAAAAACGGTATATTATGCGCTATTTGCCATGCAACACCGAGGCCAGGAAGCAAGCGGCATCAGCGCATGCGACGAGGGACACATAGAAACCGTCAAGGGTCGCGGACTCGTGACCGAGGTATTTGATAAAAAGAGCTTTGAAGTGCTAAAAGGCGATATGGCGATCGGGCACAACCGCTACGCCACCGCGGGCAAAAACTCCGCCGCCGACGCGCAGCCAATCGCGGCAAACTACGCGCTAGGCTCGATCTCGGTCGCACATAACGGCAACCTCGTAAACAAAGACGAAGTCCGCGAAGCGCTGATCGCCGAGGGAGCGATATTTCAAAGCAACATGGACACCGAAAACATCGTCCATCTCATCGCTAGAAGCCGCAGCGAACACCTACAAGACCGCATAGTCGCGGCGCTAAAACAGATCAAAGGCGCCTACTGCCTACTCATCCAGTCCCGCCATAAAATTTTCGCCATCCGCGACCGCTGGGGCGTGAGACCGCTCTCGCTGGGACGCCTAAAAGACGGCGGATACATCGTAGCTAGCGAAACGTGCGCGTTTGATTTGGTGGGCGCGAGCTTCGTCCGCGACGTGGAGCCGGGCGAGATGCTGGTTTTTGAACAGGGCAAAAGTGAGTTTGAGAGCGTGCGCCTTTTTGAGCCAGAGCCTAGAGTTTGTGCGTTTGAGTATATTTATTTCGCGCGCCCCGATAGCGTCATAGAGGGCAAAAGCGTCTACGAAGTACGCAAAAAAATGGGCGAAACGCTAGCCAAAAAAAGCAAGATCGACGCGGACTTCGTCGTGCCGGTGCCAGACAGCGGAACGCCAGCGGCACTGGGCTACGCAAACGCCAGCGGGATACCGTTTGAGCTAGCCATCGTGCGAAATCACTACGTCGGCCGCACCTTTATCGAGCCGACGCAAGAGATGCGCAACCTCAAAGTCAAACTCAAGCTAAACCCAATGGCAAGCCTGCTCAAGGGCAAAAGTGTAGTCGTAGTGGACGACAGCATCGTGCGCGGCACGACCTCCAAAAAGATCGTCGAGCTACTTCGCCACGCGGGCGCGAGAGAGATACACTTTAAAGTCGCCTGCCCCGAGCTAAAGTACCCCGAGCGCTACGGCATCGACACTCCAAGCTTCGAGGAGCTAATCAGCGCAAACAAAACGCCTGAAGAGGTGCGCAAATATATCGGCGCGGACAGTCTCGAGTTTTTGGACGTGGACGAGCTAGTTA
This sequence comes from Campylobacter showae CSUNSWCD, assembly GCF_000313615.1. Taxonomy (NCBI): domain Bacteria; kingdom Pseudomonadati; phylum Campylobacterota; class Epsilonproteobacteria; order Campylobacterales; family Campylobacteraceae; genus Campylobacter; species Campylobacter showae. The sequence goes on from NZ_AMZQ01000008.1 coordinate 175,765, forward strand.
GCAGTATCGGCAGCGAACGCAAATACTCGCTGGTTAGCTTTGACGGAGATTATTTTATTAAATAATTTTAGTTCCGAGTTTTATACCGACGGAGTCAAATTTACAAATTTGACTCCGTTCTTGGTTGCGATAAAATTTTTGGTTGCAAAACTGCATCTTGAAAGTATAATTTTTATTTTTAATGCCCTTTATCTCAAATTTAGATTTTAGTGATTTGAATTTGAGAAATTTATATCAAAAAATGAAAATATTTTATCAATATATAAGCAAACGTTGAATATAATTGCGAACTTTAATGTCACGGTAGCTCAGCTGGTTAGAGCGCTGGTCTCATAAGCCGGAGGTCGGGAGTTCAAGTCTCCCCCGTGACACCATAGATGTCCTACTTATCGATACTTTAACTGCCCTTTTTGCAGTTTCCCTTTCTTTAAAATTTCCTAAAAGTATGGTACAGTTTTTATAAAAAGCGGTACATTTTTTTAGGATTGATTTATTTTACAAGATGCTTTCTATAAATTTGCTTTTATTTTTGCCCATAGGTAAAATTTTATTTCAAAGCGAGCAAACATAAATTTATCTCGCTTAAATTTTCGGCACAACTTTTGCTTACTCTTTGAAGCTAAATTTCAAGGAGTAAGCTATGAAAGTCTCTTATAACTCCATCTTAACAAAACAGCACTACCAAAAACAGACAAAAAGCGAAGGCTTTGCAAATTTCTTGCCTAACACTCCAAATATAAATTCGATCAGCCAAACCACTACTCCCAAGAATGACTTTGTTTCATCTAGTAGTATCGACTCTCTTTATCAGGCTAAATTTACTTCACAAGAGGGCTATGGGTATAGTGTAGATACTAAAGGATTTATGGGGGCTGATTTTAACAAAGCTGCAGGTCTGCCACAGGACTTTAAAATACACAAAAGCACGCTTGATGCGATAGTGCTGCACAATCAAAAGCACCCAAACTTTACAAATTTTTCAATGGAAACAAAGAAAGATAACCAACTCTTTGGAGAGGATAGCTTTGCAAATATCGATCTAGCAAATACCATAAAGCAATACTATAAAATTTTTGATCAAATTTCAGCTGGAGTTATTAGCAAGGGTAAAGAGTTTTACTCAAATGAAGATCTAGCAAAGATGCCAAAGGGCTACTTTTCAAAAGATAAAAAAATAGAGCATGTTGAATACCTAATGGGTAGGATGACTAGCGATGAGCTAGATGGGCTAACTGATAGGAGTAATGAGAAGGTAACTCATATCTTTAGGACGACTCAAGACGCAGAATATGCACATAGGTTATGGGATGATCTAAGCGATATAAATGTAGAAGTCAATGGAAATTTCCTTGACTTTTCTCCAGAAGTGATGACAACTGAGCATACTATCCCTTATATGTGGGTTAGTAGTGCTGGATATGACTTTAAGCCTGATATGTCTGTATATGACAATGAACAAGGCTATACAAAGGAGCAAATTTTTGTAGCATTTTTAAAAAACGAGCAAGGTCTTGTGCTGCAAGGCGGCACAACAAGAATAACTGACGAGGCTCTTAATGTGTATAAAAGTTCATTAATACTTACAAAACAAGATAGAAGTGAGATAGGCATACCAAAGGCTTATTATGATGAGATACTATCTGGCAAGAAAGATCTAAAAGATATACTAGCCAGGATTTTAAAGCTTAGAAATTTAGAGCTTAAAAAAGATCAAACGCTTGAGGGACTAGCAAGCAAGATAATGGACGTTTTAAAAGAATTTGATGAGAGGACGAAGACAAGAGAGCTTTAAAAAATATAACATAGTAGACATTCGCTCTAAGCCCTTTTAGACTATAAACTACTAAACATTTTTTATATTTGCCGATATAAGATATATATTTTAAAAGGATTTAGAATGAATATATCACCAAATTTAGAGCCCATAAATATAAATTTACCCAAAGATATGATCTATTCAAGGGTCCTTCTTGGCGTAGATAGAGTGCAAACTTTAGACAATACAAATTTAAAGTCTGAGCTTAAAGACATCGCTACTAAGCTTATCTCAAATAGCACTTACTCTATCATCCAAAGCGCCAGCACCAGTGGCGTGAAGTCAGAGTATGCTAAAGCAGATAGTGGGACAAACGATGCTTTTTCTTATGTGGATATACAAAGAAGAAACTGGGACAAAAAAGACTTTGAGAACAAATATCTCTTTGGCGAAGATGCCTCAGCGCTAAGGAAAGTGGATCAAACTAGCACCTATTTCTCATCTATAAATTCAAAAACTCCCATTAAGCCCATTGCGGCAGCAGATACTAAATTTACAAATTTAAATGACTATGCCTATGAAAAAACGATAAAAACCTCACTGGGTGATGTGGAGGTCTTTTTGGATCTTTATGACGATAACGACAAACTAGGCATAGGCAAGCTAGATGCAAATGGATTTTTATTTAACTTTGATAGCAACAAGGACGGAGTGATAAATTCTGGTGATAAATACTTTGATAAGCTAAAGGTTAGAGGCTACGACAAAGACGGAAATGAGAAAATTTTCAAACTAAGCGAAGTCGTAAGCGAGATAAACCTTAACGACTTTATTAAAAAAGATATTAGAAATTTAAGCCATGAGGCTATGGACTTTGCTAGCAAAAACACAGTTGATTACAGAGTTAGTTTAAACAACTCAAACCCTTATACTCTATTTTCGGCCGAGTATCGCTACCAAAAGATAGGCAAAGAAGAGACTAATAAATTTTTTAAAGACCATGCAGACCAAGATGGCTGGGTAGATCTTAGGGATAATAAGATATTTAACGAAGAGAGTGGCTTAAACAACTTTGCCTATGAGAAAGTTGGCTTTGACGGCAAGAAAAGGCTTAGCGAGTTTAACCCTATCATAAAACCTGCTGGATCCAAACAAGATGAGAGCTTTTCATACGCAGGCTATCAAAAAGATAGCTTTATGAAATTTTATAACGACTACCAAAAAGAGTCTAGCGCTCACAGCAAAGATGTAGAGTGGATAAGCAAAAATTTAAAAGAAAATGATGTAGAAGACGCAGATGATCTCATCTCAAAGCTAAAAGCCACAAAGTCATCTTATATGATCGCTATGGAGAGTGAGTTTGAAAAAGCAACTGGGCTTGATTTTAGCCTAGAAAATTTAGAAAGAGTAAAGCATGCTTTTGAGAGTGATACGAGCAAGGCAGCAGCTGCACTAAAAGACACAGACAGCGTAATAGCTATGAAGCTAAATAAAAATGGCACGATCACACTTAAATTTGACAGCGGAAGAGAGCTAGAGGTAAAAGAAATTTATAACGACACTGGCAAGCTAATCAGCAAAGATGACAAGGATAGCAAAAGAGCAAGTATAAATTTAGACGCTAAAGCTATGAATGATGTAGAGCTAAATAGACTTGACTTTAAAGATATAGGTATAAAGCAAGATGAGAAGATATCTAGCCTAAAAGAGCTTGGAGCAAAGCTCGTTAAAAACCTCACTGATAAATTTACAAGTAAATTCCTAATCGGACTTGAAAACGGCAAAAGCATCACCACTAAAGAAATTTACAACATCACTTATCTTGAAAACGACCTAAAATTTAAAGAGCTATCTAGCAAAGATAGGCTTTATAAAAAGGTAGATACGAGAGTTTAGGAGTAAATTTATGCAAACTAAAAACCTTTGTAAAATAAATCTTTTCACAAAAAAGACGATATCTTTGGTATGAAGCTAAAAGGATATTAGATGATAAACGCACTTGGTAGCTACCCATTAAATTTAGAACAGAACATAAAGGTATCAACCAAAGTTGCCACCAAACAAACGAGCTCAGAGCTTTTAGGCTACAAGGTAGATAAGGATGGCTACTTTACAGATGAGTTTAATAAACAAGCTGGCATACCAAGTAATTATAAAATCCACTCAAGTACGCTGGAGTCGTTAGTAAGGATAGAGACGCAGTCTGACTATATGCAAAGGACTTTTGACAGCATCGATATACTAAAAACCGTAAATAATGCCTATAAAATCCTCTCACAAGTAGTTGGCGAAGACACGCTAAATTCAAAAGATAGCTTTAGCTTAGATGAGATAAGAAATTTCCCTCAAGGCTTTTCTTATAACCGCCAAAGTATGCAAGTAACCAAAATCCATAACTCCATTCATGAATTTGGCTCGGCTGCGGCTGATTTTAACGGCAAAGAGTCAAATAAGCAGATGATAAGCACGCTCTTTTTCAATCCAAGCTTTGATGGCGGAGATGGTAGGCAGCCACTAAAGCCAACAACAGATATCTTTAACAACAACAATGGTGGCAAAGAAAACACGGTCATTGGTGTATTTATGGATCCGCACGGAGAGAAATACACAAATAAAGACGGCTCAATAACCAAAGGCGGACTTATAGCAGCCGTTATAAACAATAACCTTGATGTGAGAGAGGGCGAGACAACCGCAAGAGGCAAAAGAGAAGGCTATGATAAGAGCGTAGATAGCAAAGAATTTAATAGAGCATTTGAGCTGTTTGAACTTATGGGCGAGATGAAATTTGGACCTGGCTTTATAAATGCTACCGATAACGATATAGCAGGTATGCCTAAATATATGCAAGATCACATTAGATCTAAAAGAGACTTTGTCTATATCGACTTAGAAAGTGGCTTTGTCAGCACTCCTGAAGATAGACGTAGGGGATATGAAGAAGACGAACTATCATTTAAAAAGATGATGGAGCGTAATCTAAAAATGCTAAAGCTACTCTTTGGTGAGATAGACAAGGACGGCAAAAAGAGCAAGGACTTTATGGATAGCTTTTTGAAATTTAGCATGCCACCTTTAAATTTAGTAAAAGAGCTAAATGAAAACCCAGCTGGAAAATACCTAGTAGATATGCTTGGTATAAAAAGAGATGTTGATATAAAGGTGTAGGGGGGAGTTAAAATGATAACTAGCATAAACGGACTTAGCAACACACCGATACAAGACAACACTATCCAAAAAGAAAATATACCTAAAGATACCAAAGATGATGAAAAGGCCAAAATAGAAGCTTTATGGTATAGTCCAGTTGGAAAGAGCATAAAAGAGATTATTGACATAGACGAAAATGAAGATAATTGGGTTGCAAAAACGATAAGCAAAATAGATAATATGCTTTCTAAGCGTTACAATACCGAACAAGATCGCAACGCCATGTCGATGAAACAGCCAAAAACTTTAGAAGAAGCAAAAGATCAAGTCCTTATAATGTATTCTGATATATTAAAGGAAAACTCTGTTGATGGCAAGCCAACCATGATGGGCAAACTAATAGGTCTTGGCACAAAAGAAGAGGAGGCTGACTTAAGAGCATTTATGGACAGCATGTCTTCTCTTTACCCAAATGAAAACAAGGAGTCGCTTAGCCTTTTAAGTAGAACCGATCTAAGCATAGATGAATTTAAAACATTATTTGCCAAAGCAAGAGAGAAAGCAACAAAGGATGTTGCAGAACAAAGAAAGCAAATAATCAAAGAAGAGCAAGAATACAATGCAAATTTTGCTAAAGAGCAGTCTGAGAAAAAATTTAAACCTATGCAGGTTAAGAAGAAGTATGAGACATATGATATAAATAAGGATCAAAAATTTCTCTATGCAAGAGAGCTTTTAAATTTCAAAGAAAAAAGAGGCATAGATGTCTTAGAGCTTATGCAAAAGATAGATAAGAAGCAAATTTTAAATAAGATGGCTTAAATTTAAAGGATATTAGATGATAAACGCACTTGGTAGCTACCCCTTAAATTTAGAGCAGAACATAAAGGTATCAACCAAAGTTGCCACCAAACAAACCAGCTCAGAGGTTTTAGGCTACAAGGTAGATAAGGATGGCTACTTTACAGATGAGTTTAATAAACAAGCTGGCATCCCAAGTGAATATAAAATTCACTCAAGCACGCTGGAGTCTTTAGTCAATGTTGCAGAGGGGACATCATTTTTTAGTCGCACCTTTAAAAGCATAGATATAGCAAAGACTGCTGGCAATGCCTACAAAATTCTCTGCCAAGTCGTTGGCGAAGACACGCTAAATTCAAAAGATAGCTTTAGCATTGACGAGATAAGAAATTTCCCACAAGGCTTTTCTTATAACCGCCAAAGTATGCAAGTAACTAAGATCCATAACTCCATTTATGACTTTGATGCAGCTGCTTCTAGCTTTAACTACAAAGAGTCAAACAAGCAGATGATAAGCACGCTCTTTTTCAACCCAAGCTTTGATGGCGGAGATGGCATGCAGCCACTAAAGCCAACAACAGATATCTTTAACAACAATAATGGTGGCAAAGAGAGTGTGGGAAGTGGTGTTTTTATCGATCCACACGGCGAAAGATACACAAACAAAGATGGCTCTATAACTAGAGGCGGACTTTTAGCAGCCGTCATAAACAGCAACCTTGACGTCAAAGAAGGTGAAACCACTGTTTTTGGAAAGAAGCAAGGCTTTGATAAGAGCGTAGATAGTAAAGAATTTAGTAGGGCATTTGAGCTATTTGAACTTATGGGCGAGATGAAATTTGGAGCAAATTTCAACAAAGCAAGCGACTCTGATCTAGCTGGTATGCCTGCATATATGCAAGAGTATGCTAAGTATAAAAGAGACCTTGTCTATGTAGATCTAACGACTGGGTTTGTCGGTAAGTATTCAGATGAAGAAGACGAACCCTCATTTAAAAAGATGATGGAGCATAATCTAAAAATGCTAAAGCTACTCTTTGGTGAGATAGACAAAGACGGCAAAAAGAGCAAAGACTTTATGGATAGCTTTTTAAAATTTAGCATGCCACCTTTAAATTTAGTAAAAGAGCTAAATGAAAACCCAGCTGGAAAATACCTAGTAGATATGCTTGGCATAAAAAGAGATATTGATATAAAGGCGTAGGGGGGAGTTGAAATGATAACTAGCATAAACGGACTTAGCAATACACCGATACAAGAAACAACTATCCAAAAAGAAAATGCAAAAATGTCAAAGGAGCAAGAAAAGGCTTTAATTGATTCATATATGCAAAATTTAATAATTGATAATGTTGAAAAATACATCAAAGAAGACAGAAGTAGTGAAAACTGGATAACAGAAACCATAGAGAAGATAGACAATATGCTTTCAAAAAAGTATAGCTATACCATTGATGAAAGGCGAGCTTTATTATCAAAATATCCAGAGAACTTAGAAGAATTTGAGATCAATGTATTACAATCTCACATGGACTGGTTGCTTTCTAACTCAGTAGATGGCAAGCCAACAATATCTGGGCTAATGGTTGGTATCGGCACAGCAGAACAAGAGGCTGAGCTAGAATATTTTATGAAATCATTTTCTGAAGATACAATGATGAGTAATGATGGTGCTAGATTGTTTGCTAGAGCTGATCTAAGTATAGAAGAGTTTAAAAAGCTTTATAGAAAAGATGTAGAAAAAACTACAAAAGAGCATAAAGAATTTCTAGCCAAACTACATAAAGAAGAACAAGAATACAATGCAAATTTCGCTAAAGAGCAAAGCGAGAAGAAATTTAAACCTATGCAGGTTAAAAAGAAGTATGAGACCTATGATATAAACAAGGATCAAAAATTTATCTATGCAAGAGAGCTTTTAAATTTCAAAGAAAAAAGAGACATAGACGTCTTAGAGCTTATGCAAAAGATAGATAAGAAGCAAATTTTAAATAAGATGGCTTGATGAATAAAAAATAGCTACTTTGTTTTATTGTAGAAAGCAATGATTGCTCTAAATTTAGTCCTTTTATACGGTTTTATCCACTTTTTTATTTGCGACTTTTTCTAAAATTTCGAATATACTTTCGCCATTATCAAATTCAGTTTTTATAAATTTGTAAAATTCTTTAAATTTTTCATCGGCTTGCATATCATAAGTTTTAAATTTTTTAGTTACTTGCATAGGTTTAAAGGCTTCTTGTTTTTGCGTGTCAGTTTGATTGTCTTGTTCTTCATGATCGCTTTTTTGATCCATTAGCCCATAGTCACCAACCTCTTGCGGCATACCCCTATTTATAACCTTAGAATATCTCTCAATAAATTCATCCACACTTATATTAGACGATTCAAGGAGCTCGCGACCCTCATTACTAAAAGACACACCAAATCTTTCTAAAGTTTGACGTATCTTTTGTCCTTCTAGATCATTATCTGATTTTTTGCCCCAAATGGTTTGTTTATCATCATTGTAGGATTTAAAAGCTCCAGTAAAGTTTGTGCTATTGCCCATCACTTTCTTATAATTAACTCTACTTGCGAATTCTTTTCCTTCAAATAGTGAGTTGTTATTTAGATTTGGCGAATAGGTTATATTATTAAGCATTGCTAAGGTCTCACTTTGTTTAGGTATTCCAGCATCTCTTTCATAGGTTTTAATTCTTTTTATGGTATTAATTTGCATTAGAGCATCTTGCTACCACCTATCCAGCAATGCTGTTTTATACACTAACACACATTCAGCTAAAGAATATAAATTCAACCTACTTAGGTTTAATGCTTTTATGGGCTAGAGTATAATCAATAACTAAATCGACCTTTTAGCGATTTAGTTTATATATAACTTATCTCTACACAAAAGTCTTACTGATAGAGCTTATCCTCTCACTCCAAGAATTTGCTAGAGAATTTATATCCTCGCCAGCTGGCTTAAATTTCTCATATTCGTTTGAGGTGACACTTTCTGCGTTAATGTTCTTTGATCTTGCATACATTAAAAGTGTTAGCTCTTTAAGTCTTTCTTTTATGAGCGCTTTTATGCTCTCACTATCCTTACCCACTTTTTCAAAATCCACAAAATACTCTTTATGCTCTCCAGTGCTTGAGATATCATTTAAGGCAGCACTGCTAAGCTTAGTCTTTGCACTATCACTTGGTAGCGGTCTAGAGCTGCGCAAAAATCCCATAAAAAGAGCCTCTTTGCTGTAACCTTCATCTGCTTGATATACCGACATATCAGGGTTAAAACTAAACTCATCACCTGCTTCGCTCATCGTAAAATCAACCTCTTTTACTATGAGCCTAACGCCTGCACTTGATAGTTCTTTACTTAGAGACTTAGCGCTATTTAGCTCATCGGTGCTAGAGTAGATGTTTGAGATAGTAGAGTTTGATAGATCTTTTAGCAAATGTCCTTTGGCGTCATAGTGAGTGCCTTTTGTGCTGTAACCTTTTGGTAGTTTGTCTATATCTGCAAGGGTGTAACTCTTTTTATCATCACCTAAAGCAGAGGTCATTTGATCAAATAGTCTGTAGTAGTGCTTTATGGTGTCGGCCATATCGATGTTGTCAAAGATCTTTATCTGCTCGTCTTTGCTTTTGATGCGGTTTAGCACATGGTTGCGCTCGGCAAATCTACTAAGCTCATCAAGTGTGCTTTTATGGATTTTAAAGTCCTTTGGCAAGCCTGCGGCTTTGTTAAAATCAGCTCCCATAAAACCTGCTTTATCCACTGTGTAGCCATAAGCTTGAAGGTCATTAAAATTTAAAGAGACGAGACTGTTTTGAGAGGGAATAGTATAAGTAAATTTAGCTGGCTCTTGGAGTAATAGAATTAAGGAGAACACTTAATCACTATATTAGTGAAATATGTACTTCTTAATTCTTTTTTATTTAAGAAACTAAGAGAAAGGGGGTAAAAATGAGGAATTATGAAAAGATAACAGCACTCTATGAGAGATTAAGTCGTGATGATGAACTTCAAGGAGAAAGCAATTCTATTGTAAATCAAAAGAAAATCCTTGAAGAATATGCAGGTAAAAATAATTTAAGCAACATCATACATTTTACAGATGATGGAATAAGCGGAACACAGTTTGATAGACTGGGCTTTATGGCAATGATGAACGGAGTTAATCAAGGTAATATAATAGGTTGTATAATCGTAAAAGATATGAGTAGACTTGGCAGAGACTATCTTAAAGTCGGTCAATGTATGGAAATCTTAAGACAAAAGGGAGTTAGGCTCATTGCTATCAATGATAATGTAGATAGCTTTTATAGAGAAGATGATTTTACCCCTTTTAGAAATATTATGAATGAATGGTATACAAGAGATACTTCAAGAAAAATACAATCTACATTCAGGTCAAAGGGGGAAAGCGGAAAGCATACGGCAAGCTCTCCACCTTATGGATATATCAAAGATGAAAAAGACAAAGATAAGTGGATTGTAGATGAAAAAGCAGCGGAGATAGTAAGGAGAATATTCAATCTGACCATGCAAGGCAATGGTCCGTATCGAATAGCAAAGATATTGGAAAGTGAAAAAGTAGATATACCTGCTTACCATCAGCAAAAATTAGGATATGGACTACATCAAAGCAAAGTGTTTGAACATCCTTATCGCTGGTGCAGTTCTACAATTGTAAGTATCTTAAAGAAACAGGAATATTTAGGTCATACTGTAAACTTCAAAACAAGAAAGCATTTCAAGGATAAGAAAAGCAAATATGTATCTGAAGAAAACTGGCTGATATTTGAAAATACCCACGAGGCAATTATAGACCAAGAAACCTTTGATAATGTGCAAAGGATAAGAGGAAATGTAAAAAGGTATCCCGATGGTTGGGGAGAATATCACCCTTTAACTGGGCTTATGTATTATGCAGATTGTGGCAGTAAAATGTATGTTCATAGAACAAGTAATTACAAAAATATTCCCTATTACACTTGCAGTGCTTACACGAAAGTACCCTGTGGAACGCTTTGTCCATCTACTCACAGGATAAAAGCGGAAGCAGTCTTAAACCTTATACAGGAAACCTTAAAAGACATTAAAAAATATCTTGATGAAGATCACGAAGCCTTTATCCGTTCCATTTAAAATGAAATGGAAGAAAAGGAAAAAGTAGAGATAGAAAAGAAAAAAATAAGATTAATGGAAAGTAAAAACAGGCTTCAGGAACTTGAACGATTGATGTGCCGTATTTACGAAGATATGATACTTGAAAAAATACCAAGTAATAGATATGAGATACTTAACAGTCAATATGAAACAGAGCAAATAGCTTTAAGCAAAGAAATTAAAGACTTAGAGTTTGCAATATCAAGATATGAAAAAGAAACAGATAAGGCGAAAAAGTTTATATCTCTAATAAGCCGATATGAAAATTTTGATGAACTTACAACTACAATGATAAATGAGTTTGTAGAAAAGATTATTGTTCATGAAAGGAATAGAAAAGGTAGTCAAACATCAAAGCAAAAAATAGAGATATATTTTAATTTTATCGGTAACTATGAGCCACCAAAAGAAGAATTGACTGAAGAAGAAGAAGAAGAAAGATTAAAAATTGAGGAAGAAGAGAGAAAAATCAAGGAAAGAAAAGATAGACTTCATCAAAACTACTTAAAGCGTAAAGTAAATGGAAAACAACAGGAATATGAGGAAAGGTATAAGGCAAGGAGAGAACAGAGAAAACAAGAAAAATTAAAGGTTCTGAAAAGGGCAGGTATACAAGTTAATAAGTTAGAAAAAAGAGATTGAAGTTAGTCAATCTCTTTTTTAGTACAGGTATCAAGTATATCAATTATGTTATTTGCAATTGCATGGATAACAGTAACGGCAACAGAATTACCAAACTGTTTGTAACTTTGAGTATCACTTACAGGAATGATATAGTTTTCGGGGAAGCCTTGAAGTCTTGCAGCTTCACGAGGTGTTAGTTTTCGTGGATTTTTTCCTTTTTGCTCAATAAGTATTTCACTCCCGTCTTTATAATATCTTGCAGATAATGTATTTGTATAAGGACTGTTTTCATTGAACAATGTGTAACCAAATCCATTTCCCTTTATTTTATGTTCTTTCTTTCGTCGTTGATGACCTTGCCAAAGTGCATTTGAAATGGTGTATTTAGTATCAACATTTTGCTCTAAAATATTTCCCACAGAAACATCTGGGCAGGGAGGAATTGGAAAAGAAAAATCTTTATAGTTATCTATTTTATCCTTATCAAATCCAACAATGTAAATACGCTCTCTATTTTGTGGAACACCGAAGTCTTTTGCTTTAAGTATAATAGAATGAACATCGTAGTTTAAATCCTTTAATGTTTTTTCTATTGTTTTATAGGTACGACCTTTATCGTGAGATTTTAGGTTTTTGACATTTTCAAGAAGAAATGCCTTAGGTCGTTTCTCTTTAATAATTCTTGCAATTTCAAAAAATAATGTTCCACGAGTATCTTCAAAACCAAGCTTTTTACCGGCTTGACTAAATGCTTGACAAGGAAAACCACCGACAATAATATCATGATTAGGAATATCTTTTTCAGATATTTTTGTAATATCTCCAAAAGGAGTTTCACCAAAATTTGCCTTATATGTTTTTACTGCAAATTTATCAATTTCACTACTGAATACGACATTTGTTTTACCTGTTTGGTAAAATCCAAGCCTTGTACCACCAATTCCGGCAAATAAATCAATGATTTTATAGGGGGCATTTTCATTATTGGGGAAAGGTACTTTTTCAGGAAATGATAAAATATGTTTCAGCTCAATGGACGATGGCTGACTTTCTCCATTTTCCCATCTGCGAATTGTCCTATCTCCGAATTTGGACATACCAACAGCATCAGCTAATTCTTTTTGAGTCATTTGTAATCTGATACGCTTATTTTTTATTAAAATAGCAGGGGAATTATCTATGATTTGTGGTATAATATTCATATATATTCTCCTTTTTATATATGTTATTTCAAGGACTAACTGTCCTCTATTTGACACTATTGTACCATATAGAAGAAAATTTTTCAAGAAAGGAAAAGAGTTATGGCAAATATTTCTCTTGATGAATATAAAAACTTAGTTAAAGAAAAAAGGAAAGAAGGCTTTAAACAGCCTTATGACTTAGTTTATGATAATTTTATTACATTAGGATACGACAAAGTCCCTAAAGAATTCTTTTTAAGTAATGCAAGTGAAGTTGTTGAAAAACTTAGAAATAGCTGTTGGAGTGAATTTCAGCCATTAGAAAAAGACTTTACTTCAAAAATGCTAAAAGAGTTAGTTGATGATGAGTATATCAAAACTCTTACACCAATAGAGGCAATTACTTGGTTTGTGGAAGAATTTCCGGAACATATATATGCTTTGACTTTGTCAAATACTCAAAGTAGGAGGAGTAGAGCAGGTAAAGAATTTGAAAGTATTATAGAACTCATTTTGATTGGTGCAGGGATTCCACTTGACAGTCAAGGTAATATAGGTAAACAAGAGTTTGTCAATAAAGGTCTTGGTAAATTGGTAGATTTAGTTTCTCCGGGTGTTTTAGAATACATTGTAAATAAGAGAAATACTGTCTTAATTAGTGCAAAAACCACATTAAGAGAAAGATGGCAAGAAGTACCTGAAGAAATGGGAAGAACAGGTGCAAGAGAAATGTTTTTAGCAACTCTTGATACTTCTATTAGCTCTGATGTATTGAACACTCTATATGAGGCTAATATACAAGTTACAACAACAAAAAATATAAAAGAAACATATTATTCCGATAATGAAAGGGTATTAACCTTTGAAAAGTTGGTTGAAATATGTTTAGACAATGTTTCTCATTGGAAAAATTTCAACTACACAGTAGAACAAAATGAGCAAATGATAGAGCTTATCACTAAGCAAATTGAAAAACACCAAAATCATAAATTTGTAGAAGAATATTATGATGAGAGATTAAAAAACATAAAGAAGTAGACAAATTAGAATTTGTCGGTATATCATTAAATCGCATTTTTTCGATTAAACTATGGAATACAAAGGAGCAAATAATCATGAGCGAACAGAGAATCTATTGCATGGACCTTGTAAAAAAAGAGGATCCGGAAAAGGCTGTCAGAACACCGTTTTATCAGACAGAATCTACAGGCGGATCGGTCTGGGTTATCAAACCCGGTCAGACATTGCAAAAGCACTATCACCACAATTCCGACGATATATGGATCGTCCTTCAGGGAGAGGGAATATTCTACCCCCAGCCTAATGAAGAGGTTCCATTCAAGAAAGGCCATGTCATAGTATCGAAGAAAGACTCCTGCCACGGAGCAAAAAATACTGGAGATGAGGATATCATCTTTGTAAGTATAGTAGCACCTGTCCCTTCCGACTATGATCCTATAAACGAGTGACAGGAAAATAAAATTCCCGTTTGACAAAGGATTGTGATTATACTTGAGAAAGAAAAATGTTTATATAACATTGGGATACATAGCTGTATATCTGGTGATATATTGGTGAGAGCAACTTGATTGGTTGGCTATTTACTAATATTTCAACTGGTGAGCATAGTTATTTATATGGTTGGTTGCTCAGTAGTAATCTGTTTTGGTATGCACTTGCGATTTCTGCGCTTCCTTCTCTTTGGGGTAAGTTTAAGTTTTCGGCTGTTACTACGGCGGGATTTATTGTAGGTATTGTAGCAGGCATAATCGTTGAGAAATACAAGAAGTAAGTCAAATTTCAGTTTGTCGAGCTGAATAATACAGATTCAAGACGATAGAAAGTAAAACATCTATCGTCTTTTCTTATGAAAAAAACTTGAAAGGAGATGAAATTTATGGACAATAAAAACAGAATTAGAAAAAGTAAAAGAAAAGATTGAAAGCAAGTAAGAAGAAAAAAAATATGAAAAGAAACTATCTCAGCTTAAAAATCAGGAAAAGAAAATCAGAAAGCAAACGAGCCTTGAAGAAAGAAAAAAGCGAAACCATAGATTGATAGAGCGAGGAGCAATCTTAGAAAGTTTAATTGAGGGAGCAAGCGAGAAAAGTAATGAAGAAATAAAGGCTATTTTGCAAAGAGCATTTCAAAAAGACTAAGAAACGCAAGGACATAGTATAATTGTAATTCCCTTAGATTTTCTAAGGGCGCAATTATACACCCTTTAGGTGTCCTTGCGACCTGCGGTGCTTTTACCCTTGCGGGGAGCAAAGAAAAAAGCCGAAGCATTTTTCCGTATTAAAGGCAAAAGACAACTGAATATAATTCATTCGCTTTTTTATCATCAAGGGTAAAGCACATTCACTATCGCTCACCCTTGACAATAAAAATTTGAAACAGATAGCTTACATTAAGCCGACATACTGAAACAACAAAAGTCGGCTTTTTCTATTGTACCGTTTCAAAACGCTCATTCAGTTTATAGAAAAGCAAAAGTATTTTTAAGACCGACATCTAAAACAACAAAAGAAAAATAAGAAGATGACAAATGCCACATTCCCAAAATGGGAGTGTACCTAAATCAAAGACAGTACTAATCAAAGGGGGTAGTGAAACACGACTTCCTTAAAAGATAAAAGGAGTAACGATTTGTTGCTACATTTTCATAACAAAAGATAGGAGAGAAAAATGGCAGATAAAAGGATGTTTTCAATAAAGATAGTGGATAGCGACTTATTTTTGGATATGCCATTAAGTAGCCAATGCCTGTATTTTCATCTATCTATGAGGGCAGATGATGATGACTTAAAAATTCTAATTACAAAAGGTTTTGTAATTGTCTTTTAAAGAGGGGTTATAGTCATTACCTATTGGAAGATAAATAACTACATCAGAAATGACAGACGAAAAGAAACGATGTATCTTGAAGAAAAGCAAAGTATAACGCAAACGGAAAATGGAGCATATATCAAGGTTGAAAATCTTGGTATACCAAATGACAACCAAGTGTCAACCGTTTGTCCGCATAGTATAGTTAAGGGTAGATTAGATAAGAGGAGAATAGAACAGGTTGCCCCAGTGTCCCTTTATGGAGAGTATCAAAATATTCATTTAACCGATGAAAAATACCAAAATCTAAAAGATAGGCTGAAAGGTCATACAGATACAATGACTGAAAAGCTATTAAGATATATCAAAAGTAAAGGCACAGACTACAAAGACCACTATGTAACAATCCTTAATTGGTATGAATTGGTATGAACAGGATAAAGAAAAGCTATCACAGAAAAATAATCAAAATAAAAGCCATAGAACCTATTCAACCAACTATGAAGACAGCGACAGCCTATAAAAGGTGTTTTTAAGGGTTTAATCATAAAAGAGGTGTCAGACTATGGTTAAGATAAAAATAAGCCTTAAAAACGCATTATAGAGCCTGATGTAGAAAAGGAGACTAAAATTATGAATGATAAAGAAAATATGATTACTACAAAAATTCAAGGGACAGATTTTATCTACAACAAAGATACTCACTATGAAGAAGACGGACATATCTATTGCAAGATTTGTAATGAAAGAATAGACGGTAAGGTAATTCCGATGTTGGATAAGCCTATGATTATCAGAACGGCTTGTAAATGTGATAGAGATAGAGCTGAACAAGAAAAAACTGTTAAAACAAGATAGGTTGAGACAAAGCTGCTTTATATCCAAAAATCAAATAGCCTACACCTTTAAAAATGCCGATGAAGATACAGATAAGGAAATCATCAAAAAAGCAAAGAACTATGTAAAACATTTTGAAGAAATGAGAAAAGATAATGTTGGACTGTTACTTTACGGAAATGTAGGAAGTGGCAAGACCTATGTAGCTTGTGCTATTGCCAACGCTATAATTACAGAATATAGCCATACAGTAAAAATGAGGAACTTTGCACAGATATTAAACGACTTACAAAAAGGCGGCTTTAATCTTGATAGAAACGAATATATCGAATAGATAACAAGCCCTACCCTACTAATTCTTGATGATTTTGGAATAGAGAGAAATACAGAATATGCCTTAGAGCAAATTTACAATGTAATCAATGCAAGATACCTAAAGGCAAGACCAACCATTATAACTACTAACCTTAATTTCAAAGATATAGAAAAAGAACAGGAAGATATAATGCTTGGCAGGATTTATTCAAGGATAATCGAGATGTGTTTACCTCTTAGGATAACGGGACTTGATAGAAGAAAAATACAGAGCAAAGAAAAGCTGAAGAAAGCACAAAACTTAATAGATGAATGAGAGCGATTGGAAAAGTAAAAAATTCTAATCGCTTTTTAATTGCAAGAAAAGGAATGATGATATGCAAAAAAATAATACAGAAACAAAAACAATAAAGAAGATTGGAAAAACTACCTATGAAGTTGTTGTACATTTTAATAAAAATACTACTGAAACAATGCAAGACAAATTGAAACGCATAATGCTTAGAGAAATTGAGAGTGAAAAACATCAAAAAAATGATAAAAATGATTAGAAAGTCCTTGACAAGTTGTTACAGGTTTGGCTCGCTAATCTTTTCTTTGGTCTTTTGGTTAAAAATATCACTAAAATTTGCAGACCTGCCTTGTTTGTGCTGTTGCTTAGTGTATGAATTTATATTGGTGCTTAAGATGCTAATATCATTCGTGGTTTGCCTCCTAGCTTCTTGCTTTTTAAGTTTTAATTAAAGTAACCATAAAATAATTGACTATCCAAATTTATCAGTCAAAATAAACAAGTGACAAATATGCCAATCACAAAAATTACAAAAATTTACTTTTACTAAGTCATTCTTTGGTGGGACTGATTTAATTCCAGTATGCGCCAAAATTCAATTCAGATATTAGGGCGAGCATACTCTATGTAGCTACAAAATGTTACCATTTGCATCTCCATAGAGGCTCGCAAGGATAGCTTGCCGCTCCCTTGACCCACGCTTAAAAAATATTTTCTTTATTAAAGTGGCCATGCAAGATAGGCTTTTTTTAATAAAAGCTTAAGTTGATTAAAGGCAGCCATAAGAACAAAAATAATTAGACTAAATTATTTTTTATGATCTACAAAATATATTTTAGTATATTTTTAAAATGGCAACGTAACAAATAATGTTTGGAAGTAATAAATGAGATGATTATGTAATAAACTTAGTAGAGTCTCTACGTTTAAAACATATCTAGACTTTGAGTTTTTTCCTTGCATACATCACCCACATGGTGATATATGCTGGCTTTTTGGGAGTATTCACGCTCCTCTATAAATTCTCTACATATTCTTGTAGCATCTTGTGCTCTATCTGTAAGCTCTCGTATTCTTCTCTCAAATTTTGGAATTTTTCTTCTAAATTTTCTAATTTTTCTTCCAAGCAAGATATTGAACTCTCGTACATATCTCTTTGTTGCTGCAAAGATTCCGTTAAGGCGTCGTTGCAATCTTTGTTCAAGCTCTTGACTTTCTTTGTTAGCTCTGTCACATTTGTCTGTAATATCGCGAGCTTCTTCTCGCAGTCTTGTTGCAAATTCATTGTTTCTAATTCGTGCTTGCTCCTTTCGTCTTCGATCGTCTTCGTCAAGCGCTCGTTCTCTTCTAGCAATGCTTTCTCTAATGCTGTCATCCTCTACTCCATTTTCATTAATATAAATTTCCTGCTCTCGTTCTCTATTATCTCTTTGTCTTTTGGAATCGATATGTAATACTCCCTCTGGGTCTTGTCCGCAGTAGGTTGGCTGTATCTCCATTGTTTTGGTATCGTCCAAGCTACTTCTTCCTTTAATATCATTGCGTGCACTACCCAGCCAATTGCTATTCCCAAAATTAGTGCGGTAGCCGCTGATAGCGAGATTATCACCGATCTGTCCTTGTGATGCAAGGATATTGTTTTTTGAAGTTCTTTCGACATATCTTTCTTGATTAAATCTATCTCTTTTAGCAATAAGCTCCTCAAGTTTTCGCCTATTTTCTCTGCACTCTGCTTGTGTATTTCTATCATGGAATTCTCTAATTCTTCTGCTTGAGCTTTGGCTGAGTTCTCCAAGTCTTTGAGCACTGGTGAAGTCTGCATCGTATATTCCTCCTTTTAGACGATTTTTTGTTTTTTTAGTAGGCAGTATGATCGTTATGCCTTTTTTGTTGATCCTGGTTATTTCGATACCATTTTGTTTAAGAAGTTCAATCATGTGGTCTCTATTTTTAATATAGCCTTGCTTAACCAGATCGTGCAACTTTTGGTCTAGCTCTTCTAAATTTTTATAATGATTGATGTTTTTCTTGCTAGACAATATAGTTTGCTCTTTTGCTGGATCATCTGGACTTGATAGTCCATACTCATCGTTAATGATCTTTTTGATTAGATCTATTCTCGTTTGATCATATTTGGCAAAATAAGGATTAAATGACCTGTCTGTTTCAAGATCTATCTTAGGGATAAGGAAATTTAACTCAAGCCGTCCATCCTTGTCTGAGTGTTCTACCCATAATACATTTGTACGTTCAAGCATATATTCACCCAAAAGAGCATATTCAAAATCCTTAATAATTTTTAGTTTTTGCTCTTCAGTTAAAAAGTCATGCCTCTCTTCAAATGATAAAACACCAAAACAGGTCTTTTGTTTATAGGTGATGCCTTTTATAATAGCTCTAGTTAAATTTTCATCACCTTTTATAACTCTTGCTGTTCCAGCAGCTTTTCTCTCATTTAAAAGATAATTTATGCTCCCAAGGCCACCACCAGTATAAGTACGAAGAAATTTAACTAGCATCACTAGTGCCTTTATTTGTATTGATACAAGGCGAATCAAGAAACATATTTTTTACCCAATATTTCATAAATTTTATGTAAGATCTTATTATCGTCGGCTATGATCTCAATACCAACTCTATCTAGGCTTTGCCCACTATTTAATTTGGTGGCTATTTGGTTTATGTTTTGTCCTTGTCTAGATAGCTCAATTAGAAGTTCCCTTATAATTGGTGCATAAATCTGCTTAGACAACATAGCTCTTAGGGCAAATTTTGAGAAAGTTAGGCCACTTTCTTGTAATTTATTATTAATCACCAACCATTCTGCATTACTTAGCCTAAGTCTTTTAGTTATGACTTTGGTTACCTTGCGTTTTTTATCTTTTCAGAACTCACGTAAATTTACTCCCAATCTAAGAAGAAGCCACTCAAAAAATCCTATGCCATAAAAATTTTTGTCAGACTTGCTCTTTAAATATCTTTTAAGGTTATTTTATAAAATTTCACAGCCTAAAACAAGGAATTCGGTAGGCTTCAGGCCGCTAAAATGCGTGTTTTTTTAAAAATACTATGAAATATATAATATAATTTTTGTAGCTTCTGGATTTCTCTTAAAAATTTAGTCTAGTATGAAATTAAGAAAATAAAATAATAAAAATGTAAGGGGTTATGCTCATCATAAAAGAGCACTTAGATAGGACAAGCTAATAACATAAAATTAGTTACTAGCAAATCACAGATAACTAAAGTCTAGCTTTATGCTTAGTTAAATTTATCCTTTAGCATCTCGTATACTTCGTTGTTCTCTCTTTTGCCGACAACTAGCACTAACACTACTATCTCACTATCTTTTACCTGATATGCCAAGCGGTAGCCGACATCTCTTAACTTGATCTTATAGACATCTTCGTAGCCTCGTAGCTTGTCCTTGGCAACCTTTGGGTTTTCTAGACGCTCACTTAGCTTCTTTTTAAACTGCACTTTTATGCTATTGTCTAGCTTTTGCCACTCTTTTAAAGCGCCTGGTAAGAACTCTAACTCATAGCTCATCTAAGCTTACTTTTACTGGTTTTTCACCACTTGCTAGAGCAGCATCTACTGCTTTACTTAGATGATACTCTTCTATTATCTCTGCCATCTTTTCATAGACAGCACTAGGCACTAGATATGCACTAGGGACATTGTGGTTTAGTATAGCTACGACATTATCTCCAGCTTGTTTTAAAATTTGAGCTGGAGACTTTTTTAGCTCACTTATGCTAGCTGTAAAATTTGCTTGTATAGTTTGCATTTTTATCCTTTATTTAATACCTAAAATAATACTAAATAAGATATAAAGATAGTCTTAAAAGTTTATGCTTTGAAATTTATCCCTACTCATTATCATACGATACCATCTCTACTTTAGCCTTTAGTGTGTTTGCATTAATAGGCTTGGCATAAGTGTTTAGTAAAATTTTATACTGCTTTTCATGTCCTACTATCTGGGCTATAAGGTTAGCTTCTACCTCGCGTTGCACTAGATAGTCTATAAAGTAGTGCCTAAAAGAGTAGAAGGTCTTTTTAGAGTCTTTGTCTATAAACTTTCTTTGGATCTGGCTTCTAAAAATTTCAGAGAAGTCCTTATTGCTTACCTTAAATATATTTCCGCTTTTCTTGCTATTAACATATTCTAGCAGACCTAGATCTATGAGCTTACTATGAATAGGCACAAACCTAATGCTGTTTTTGGTCTTGGTGGTTTTACCATCATTTGTGTTTATGTTAAAGCAGTAAATCCCATCTTTTAAAGCTATATCTTCCTTATGAAGCTGTGTGATCTCTTTTATCCTCATGCCACTATAAGCAGCTATCATTGTGACGTAGTAGAGCTCACTAGCCTCTATCCTTGAACTTGGTGATTTACCACTTTGTTTGATACTAGTTACTATCTCAAAGATCTTTCTAGCTTCTGATGCTTCGTATGGAAGCACTGCCCTTTCGCTAGGGTCTATGTCTATCTTGACATTCATTTTTGCAGTTATGCTTTTACTTATATAGCCGCTATCAAAGCAGTAGTTAAAAAACTGAATAACCCTTATCATATATTTTTGGATAGTAGGCTCAGAGAGTTTATCGTCATTTTCTCCTAGCTTAAGTATCTGAGATAAACTTTTATCTTTATACCTGCTCTTTTGAGCTAGCTTAGTTGGAATTTTATAAAGAAGATCTCTAAATTCAAGCAAGTTATCTCTTGTGATCCTATAAACTGGCGTATCTTCGTTAAAGTATAAAAATAAGAGCTTTTTTACGCCAGTAACTAGTCTTTGCGTATCTGGCGACCACTTGTCAGCTCTTTTAGTGTTTGTCTCAAATATCTCGAATGCATCCTTTAAGCTCTTTTGATCTTCTAAATTTAAAGCTGAGAATTGATTGCTAGAGCCAGATGTCGCTTGCAGTACTTGCCTGATCTCATACTCTTTGGTTATTTTGGCGCTAGGATTAAAAATACTAAAGCTACTATCGTCATCTAATTTTATCTTGATATTTTTTGGTGGATTTGGGTCCATTATAATATCTTCCATGCTTCTATGGTCATTCTTTGTTCTTACTAGCTTTAAATTTGAAGTTGAGCCATACTTTTGATCTAGTATGGCATAAACCGTCTCGCTAATCCTCTGAGCCATAGCCTTAAGCTGCCCATCAGTAATGGGCAAACAACCACTATTTTCAAGCTCTTTTATATTTTCTTGAAAAGAATCTATATCCTTAGCATCAAACGAACTAGGCGTGGCTTTAGTATCATTAGAGCCATCTTCAAGGAAACAGTGCTCACGCTTGTCATCAAAGAGCACACTGCTCTTCTCAAGCTTTGATACAAGATAGTTAAGTGTTAGTATGTTTTTCTCTAAAAGAGTTTGCCCTATGTTCTCTTTATCCTTGCTGCCAAGAGCACCAGCAGTGTTAGTGATATTACTTATATCCTTAATTAAAATTTGAGGTAGATCGCCATCTATCAAACTTTGTTTAAAGTAGTCATTGAGCGCATTTAGAAATTCTACATCCATCTTCTTATTAAGAAGAGAGTGCTCTTTGATGCTCTTACTAAGCTTTACTTTCATAAACGAATTTACAAAAGATTGGATTATGTTATCACTAAGATTCATGTGAACTGCCCTTTTTATCAGGTAAAGATTATTATCTAGAATTTTAGCCCTTTTTCTGGCTTTTTCCAAGAGATTAGTGGATGTGGAGAAGCAAATTTCTCGCTTTTCGTTAAAAAATTTTCTGATGCTTGGAGCAAGTGTGACTCGGTAGTAATATATACCGTTTCGCTCCCTTAAGTGTTGTCCCATATTTAATAGCCAACCGGTCAAAAATGGAACAGTTTTATGTAACGACTAAGTAAAAAATCGTCTAAAGTGCGTATTTCAGGCTTTTGTGAGCTCATATAAAAAATCCTCATAAGCCGGAGGTCGGGAGTTCAAGTCTCCCCCGTGACACCAAAAAGCCTTAAAATACGGGTTTTCTACGATTTTATATCGCATTTTCCTTTCATAAAATATAGCTTAAAGTTTGTAGCAAACTTAAAATTTATGCAGCAAAAATTTAAGCCGTTTGCAATTCCAGCACATTTTTATAAAAAATAATAAAAAATATTGTTTTCTCGCAAATATCACGAGCGTTAAAAAATAAGAATAGTGTCGTTAATTTTTTTAAGATCACAAATTTAAGATGCATTAGCGGATTTTAAAATTAACCTCTGCTCAAGCGATAAAAACACGCTATACGCAATGGCTAGTATATTACAAAATGATTTATAAATAATTATTGGTTAAAAACTTTCAAAGGAGTTTTTCTCAAAGAGTGTGCAAGCACAAGAACTATGATCCTGTCGATGAAAAATAAGTATATAGTCCGTTCCCGAATTTCGCAGAAGAAATTTAGAGAAATTCTCAAGTATTTTGCAGAGGATATAGAGGCTACTAAAATAGCAAATTTAACCGGGATTTCTAGAATTTCCATCAATAAAATTCTAAAAAATATCAGAATTTTAATGGCTAGCGAGTGTGAAAAAATAAGTAAGTTTTCAGGCGAAATTTCCAAGCCCGCCTAGAAGCTTCGCTTCGCTCGTAACTGCGAGCAGAACGGAGCTAAAAGAGTAAGAGGTAAGAGAGGTAGAGGAGCAGCAAATAAAACCCCGGTATTTAACTTCGCTTTGCTCGTTACTGCGAGCAGAACGGTATGCTTAAAAGAGATGGCAAAGTCTATACT